>CANJYI010000328.1 GCA_947478975.1 Chthoniobacteraceae bacterium | reverse complement strand
TTCTTGGGGGTGGTCGCGTTGGAGTTGTAAAGAACCTCCCCCGGGGCCAGCGGAGCCGCGCGCCAGTAGCTTGCCGCCTTTGTACTCGCCTGCCCGCTTGCGTTGTAAATCACCGTCGGAGGGGTGATCACGTCCCCAATAAAGAAACGAGGCACGCCCGAAGCAAAGGTCGTTCCGACGCTCGACTTTGAGAGCGTGACCCCGCCAACGGCCACGCCGTTGGTGGAGATGATGCTGTTTGGCGCTTTGAAAACCCCGCCCGACAAACTGCCGGTGCTCGCCGCCGTCGACTCGACGATATTTCCGTATTGCTGTGTGGTTAAGGGCGCTCCCGTCGGCGCAAGATTCACTCCCACCGGCGGCAGACCCGTGGGGTTGGAAACCGGCACGCGGCCGCTGAGCTGGTTGAACACCCCGCTCTTGAGTTCATACTGGGCGTGCGCACGCGGAGCCAATCCAGCGAGCAAAGCCAGCAGTGCGATACCCACGGGCTTCCGCAGAAGCCTCAAGGGGACGAAAGAAAACCAGGCCATAGAAAGGTTTAGATTCCTTCGGAGGATTACTTCGTCGATTTGGAGGCCTTTTCCAGCAACTCAATCCTTGCCCCAAGGCTGGACTCGAGCTCGGAAAGCTTCCGCCGAAGTACTGCGCTCTCGCGGCGCTCCGCTTCCAACTGCCGGTGCAGTTCCTGTGTGGCGGAAACGTTGAGCATCGAGATGGCGTCGTAATCAACAAAGCGGAAGTCGTTCACCTCCCGCCCATAGACAAAGAGCTTGTCGGTGTCCTCATCGAGCGAAGTGCGAAAACTGCCGACACCCACCTCCAGGACAGCGTACACGTCGTCGCCCTTTTCGGTGATCAGGCGCACGCGCTCGCCCTGCTTGAGGTCCGTCGCCAGTTGCACCCAACCGTCTTTAAGCGCGGCCGCCTTGTAAATGTCCGGCACCCCCCCTCTGCCCTTTCCCACCGCCTGCGGGTAGACCTGCTCCACCTGCTGCGCGATCACCTTTTTCTGAGGACGCCCGCCCTTGCTGGGCACGTCTATATGGCGGTAGTCGGTTATCTGGATGCTCCGGAGCGCAACCAAATCCGAGACGCCGTCGGATAGGTGCTGCTGCGTCTTGATCCGTGAGTCTGAAGCCACGTCCAACGCCGCCGCCCGAATCCGTTCTTCAGAAATGATCGAATGCGTCAGGTCCGAACGAATCTCGTCGGTATTATTGGCGCCGTTGATGTCAATATAGGCCTGCAGGTTGAACTTGTTGGCGTATCCACCGGAAACGTGGAGCGGCGCAGCGGGATTCTTGTTTTTGATCCCGACATAACCCTTCACATACATGGCATCTGCACTCCCGTATTCAGGCGGCTCATAACCGATCGCCATTCCCCCTGCTCCGACCATAAACGACTTGAAGTTACCGTCCGATGCGGCGGAGGTCGTCGTGATGTACTTGAAGTTGTTGAACCCGTAAACGCTCCACGTGGTGGCGTCGTTGGAGATGATAATGGGGTTTAAGCTTTTATTGAAGTTGCTGTTGATGTGCAGCAGGCCCTTAGGAGCGCTCGTGCCGATCCCCACGTTTCCATTGCCCTTGACACGCATGGTTTCGGAAAAGGCCGCGGAGGTCCCGTACCCGAACGCCACATCCGCAACGCTGGCGTCCGTGTGGATTTGCAACACGCTATTTTGGATCCCAAAGCCGTAGTGTGCACCCGAGTTACCGAGGAGGGAGATTTTGTCACCCAGCACATTTGCAAAGTTGAGAGGGAAGCCCGGCGTGCTTGTGCCGATCCCCACAAGACCGGTCCCCTGACCGGTCCCCTTGATGCGCATGACCTCCGTCAAGCCCGACGAAGATCCATAGCCAAAAGCGATGGAATCCGTCAAGGCGCTACCCTTGACCTGAAGTACCCCCGATTGTACCCCAAATCCCATCGTACTGTCGGTGCCAGCCAGGAGGATTTTCTCTCCGACTGTCGTCCCGATGGACAGAGGAGCGGTGGGCGCCGCCACCCCGATCCCCACATTCCCGCTCAACCGATAAACACCAGTACTACCGTATGGTGTCCACAGTCCCACCGTGTTGGTGTCGATTTTTGCAGAGGTGACGGAGCTGGTTGCAAGCTTGCCTACAGTCACCGCAGAATCACCGATTTTGTCAGCCGTAATGGCGGAGGCAGCCACCTTAATGGTGGTGACAGCCGAGGTCCCAAGAGCGTCAGCCCCTACCACCCCGGATGCAATCATGGTGGCAGTGATGCCCGAGGAAGCCACGGACTCGGCGACAGCTGCCCGTAGCGCGAAAGCGCCCGAAACAAACTGTTGTCGGGGAGATATTTCAACGTCTGTGGTCGTGGAGTTGCCGTCGTCCACGGTGACTCCCAGATAAAAAGTGGCAGTGGTGGCCGAATTAATAATGTCTCCGAGCGTCTTGTAGGGGGTGTTCGCGGGAGCGGAAGGACCAGCGAAAGTCGAAATCCCCGTGCCGTTCCCGATCAGAACACTGAATTCGCCGGCTGAAATTGTGACGGTTTGGGACTCCGCCCAAATGGGGGTGCCCCCGGTGCTGACGGCGTAGAGCTTGAAGTAAACCGCTCGGTTCACCGCGCTCGTGGCACCAATAAGCGTGCCGGAGTTGTCGCTCACGCGCCCCTGATAGGCCAGCTTGGTGGGTACCAGCGAACTGGCAAAAACAAGAGAACTCCCCAGGGCGAGGAGGAGGGCGGACGTAATGATTTTCATAAGGAAAAAGGGAAATTGAGGGTAGGACGCAGCGGCCGCGGGATTACTTCAAGGTGGTGTCGATCGCGGAAATCTCAGAGAGGCGCCGCATGATGAAGATCCCCCCGAGGGTGATGGGCGCCTTGTTCAGACCAGCCATGCTTTCGGTGTAAAGCCCCCCGAAAATGGAGGTTCCCCAGCCCGTAATGGTTGCGCCCTTGGGCGGGCTGGCAGTGAAGTTCAGAGAACAGGTTCTGGTCACGGTGTAACTTTCGACGCCGGCAGCAAGCGGGGTGGCAAACTTGGCGTCCAGATTGTCGTGGTCCGGGTGATAGGTGTGGACAAAGGGATTCGCCGGATCGTTGTAGGCGTGCACCAGCCCCCAGGTCACCTGGCCGCCCACAACCGCCGTGCCACTCGCCTCCACCAGGGGAGAGAGGCGGGGCATGATCGGCGAGAAATAGCGCAGGGGCTTCACATCGCTGACTGCGGCGCTTTGCACCAGACGCTCGACAAGGCTGATACCCATCGCGTTGCCGGCGGCGGTGAGTTTCCCGACATACGCCTGCCTGAGCACCCGAACCGTCCCTGCTGCGTTGACATGCAGCAAAAAATTCAGGGGAAAGGTGTGTCCCGTAGACTGCGATGACGTGGAGGAAGCCGCAGCGGCGGCCGTGGTGGAGCTCACCGCAGACACTGCCACCTGACAAATCCAAAGGCCGGCCGACGTCGCCGCCTCCGCCGTCACGGGCAGCCGTACCTCCATCATTCCCGCGAGGTCGGTCACCACCAAGGTGGAGGCGTAGACCTTACCATCTACCAACCCGGTCCGGTTTATCCCGAATTCCACATTCACCCGGCCGGACCCCGCCACAGTAACGGAGAAAGAGGCCGCGGACGAGGAAGTGCCGTCAGCCTCGGTTTTCAACAGAGGGGCGGGGCCTCCGATCGGCGGCTGTCCGGCCGGCGCCTCGACGGAATCAACGAGGGTAAACTGCAAAACCTGCGCGCTGGCCGAGCGGTTGGTGACTCCCAGCGCAACCGTGGTGGCGGTCCGCCCGAAAGAAATCCCCCCGTTGGCCGGCGTCTCAAATGCGAGCGGGCCGTAAAAGTCGCTGACCGTCTGCGTGTC
>CANJYI010000327.1 GCA_947478975.1 Chthoniobacteraceae bacterium | reverse complement strand
CCCGTGGGCCCCAATGTTCTGGATCTGCTGCTGGCAGCCAGTATCGCCATTTCGCTGCTGATCCTTCTCATCATCGTCTACGTCAAGGAACCCGAGGACTTCTCGGGCTTCCCGACGCTGCTGCTTTCGGTGACACTCTATCGGCTCGCCCTCAATGTGGCCTCCACGCGGCTGATTCTGGTCGACGGCCATGCCGGAAATATCATCCAGGCCTTCGGGGACTTCGTGGTGCAGGGAAACTACGTGGTGGGAGCTGTGGTTTTCCTGATTTTGGTGGTCATCAACTTCATGGTCATCACCAAGGGTGCGGGACGTATCGCGGAAGTGGCCGCCCGTTTCACTTTGGATGCTATGCCCGGCAAGCAGATGGCCATCGACGCGGAGTTGAACGCCGGCCTCATCGATGAGGCAACCGCTACTCGCCGCAGGGCGAAGATCCAGAAGGAGGCCGACTTTTACGGGGCCATGGACGGGGCCAGCAAGTTCGTCCGAGGCGACGCGATCGCGGGCATTCTCATCACCCTTATCAATATCGTTGGGGGGATCGTCATCGGCGTGGTGCAGAAAAACATGCCTGTTGAGCAGGCGCTCAAACAGTACACACTCCTGTCCATCGGGGACGGACTGGTGGCACAGGTGCCGGCTTTGGTGGTCTCTCTGGCGGCGGGTATTTTGGTGACCCGCGCCTCCGAGGATTCGGATCTGGGTTCCTACCTGTCCAAGCAGCTGACTTTCTATCCCCGTGCCATGGCGATCGCCTCCGGGATGATGGCCATTTTTGCGCTGGTTCCGGGGATGCCAATGACCCCCTTTCTGGTGATCGCAATCCTGTTGGGAGTTCTGACCTGGAAGTTGCAGAAGGCGGTTGAGGAGGAGGAGGAAAAGGCGCTGACGTCCGCAATGGCGGGAGGCGCGAAGAGTCTGGTCCCTGGAGGGGCAAGCGGGGGCGGTGCGCCAGGAGAAAAGCCGGCGGGTGGTGGAGAAGGCAAGCCGCGGGCTGTTTCCGAGGAGTTCCGGAAGCTGATGGAGGTGGATGTGATTTGCATCGAGCTCGGGCTCGGGCTGGTTGGTTTGGCTGACAAGAAGACCGGTGGCGATTTGTTGGACCGGGTGACGGGCGTGCGCAGGAACTTCGCCCGGGACATGGGCATGGTCATTCCGCCGATCGCGATCCGCGACAGTTTGGATCTGGAAAACTCAGAGTACCGTTTCCTTCTGAGAGGAAGAGAGATTTCCCGCGGCAAGGTGCTTCTCAAACACTGGCTGGCGATGAACGTTTCCAACAGTTCGGTTGCACTGCGTGGCGTGCCCACCGTCGAGCCGGTTTTCGGGATCAAGGCGACCTGGGTCGACGACGAGGAGCGGCGCACCGCCGAAATCCACGGGTTCACCGTGGTGGATCCGAGTTCCGTGCTGATCACACACCTTTCGGAAATTCTCAAGCGCAGCTCGCATTTAATTCTGGGACGGCAGGACGTCCAGGCGCTGCTGGACTCGCTGAAGGAAACACAACCGGTTCTGGTCAACGATGTCGTGCCGGAGCCGCTCGGGGTTGGGGTGGTGCAGAGGGTGCTGCAGAATCTGTTGCGCGAGGGTATTTCCATCAAGAACCTGCCCTCGATCATGGAAAGCCTCGGGGATGTCGCCGCGATCACCAAGAATCCGGACGAGCTTTCTGAGCATGTGCGCCGGCGTTTGGGCACCTATTTTGTGGCGGAGTTTGAGTCGGAGCCCGGGGTGTTGAGGGCGCTCACGATTGAACCGCGTATGGAGCAGGCCCTGATCAGCAAGGTGCACCGGACCCAGTTCGATGTGGGACTGGTCATCGACCCTCAGATGGCGCAGCACCTGTTGCAGGAGCTTTCTCGAAAGATGTCGGAGATGGCAGAGCGCGGCCAGGTGCCGGTGTTGATCACGACGTCCGAACTGCGCCTGGCATTCCGCCGGTTTTTCGAGCCGTCGCTTTCCAAGTTGGTGGTGTTGTCCTACCAGGAGCTTCCGGCGCAGACCGAGATCCAGAACGTTGGGATTGTGCTGCCCCCGGCTGCCGGCCAGCAGGCCGCCTAGGCAGTGCAAGGAATTGGCTGATGGAGAGAGGATATGATTTGCACTTTGGCGGTTCCAGCGTGATTCAAGCGTATGTCTGAGCAGCGTTACAGATTTGTTGTGGGGAGTGCCGAGGAGGCCGTTTCCGTGTTGCGCCAGCGCTTCGGTGCGCGCGCGCGGGTGGTTTCGGTGCGCCAGGTGGAGGGGCGTGGGCTCGCCCGTTTTTTGCAGGCGCCGAAGTTGGAGGTGATTGCCGCGGTCGGGGATGCCCCCTTGCCGGTTCCCGTGGCGACGCCGATGGGGAACTCGTCCGAGGCTGCGGCGCAGCAACCCCAACAGATGCGGACGGTGGTCACCGAAATGCCAAGGAACGTGGCGGCGGAAAGCCATACAAGCATCGCAGCCGCCTCGGCGTACATGGAGGCGGCGGGTTCGGGAAGCCGGCTCGTGAAGCTTTTGGAGGCGGGTGGCATTTCCAAGCAGGTGCTTTCCCGGCTGCAGATGTATCCGGCGTGGAGCACCATTGAGACGATGCCCTTTGGGCGGGCGTTGCCCGAGGTCAGCGGTCTTTTGCGGGCAGAGTTTCGCACGATTCCGCGCAGGCCGCTTGGAGACCGTGTGGCCTTTGTCGGGCCTGCGGGTTCGGGCAAGACCACCGCACTGTGCAAGCGACTCGCGATGGATGTTTTTCTGCGAAGCCAGGCTCCGGCTGCGCTCAAGCTGGATTTGGACCGTGCCAACCCCGGGGACGCGCTTTCCGTGTTCTGCGAGGCTCTGGGGGCCAGCTACATTCGCACGCCCATGGAGGCGCCCCGGCCCGGACACGGCCGGACCTTGTATATCGATTTGCCCGGTTTTTCGCTCTGGGCGGCCGAGGAGCTCACTGAAATCCGTACGGCGCTCGCGCCGCTGTTTACGACCAGCCGGGCGATTGTCATCAACGCAGCCTACGATCCGTCGCTGATCCGCAGGTGTTTTGAGGTTGGGGCCCAGCTGGACTGCACGCATGTGGTTTTCACCCACTTGGATGAGCTGCAACACTGGGGCAAGATGTGGGACTTCCTCCTGCGCTCGGGCCTGACGCCTCTTTTCCTGAGTACAGGCCAAAATATAGCGGGGGATTGCGAAGAGAATGTGTTTGAGGCGGTTCTTTCGAGAACCTTTTCCGGAGTTGGTTTGGAACCTGCTAACCAAGCGGCGAGCGCATGAAGTATTTCCTCTTACTAGGCGGTTTTGCCGGTTTTGCGGCGGTGTTGGTTTCCAGCTTTTTCTTCGCTGGCAACCGGCCTGCCGTCGCGCTGAGGGATGCCGCGATCGCTTGTTTGATCGGGGGGCTTCTCTTCAGAATGCTCCACTCGGCCTACATTGCTGGGATCAAGGGGTGCATTGCCGACAGAGTGCGTGGGAACAAAGGGAGCCAGGACGGGGAGGATACGGAGCCCACCCCCCGTAGGAGGGTTTGAGAAAATCTAGAGAGTTCATGCAGACTCCCGACTCCACCCCTGTGAATCCTTCGACGGTAGTGCGTGCCTACCAGACTGAGGGGGATCGCACCCACCTTTTGGAGAGTAATATCCCTCTGGTGAAGGCGGTGGTGGATCGCATGCGGATCTTTTTGCCGCCCTCTCTGGATTTGGAAGACCTTTACAGCGTTGGAATCACAGGACTGATGTCCGCCGTCCGGAAATTTGATCCAGCCCAAGGGACGCCCTTTGCCAGTTTCGCCGCGTTGCACATCCGGGGTTCCGTCCGGGACGAGCTGCGCCGGATGGATTGGACGCCGCGGAGCATCCGGGAGAAGGCCAAGAAGTTGAGGGAGGCGATGGAGTG
>CANJYI010000326.1 GCA_947478975.1 Chthoniobacteraceae bacterium | reverse complement strand
AGGCCTGCGGTGGCGAGGAAGGCGAGAAGTGTGCGGGAAAACTTCATGTAAAGGGGGTGCTCCCTTCTCTATAGCGAGTTTCCAGCAAAGCGCTCTGCTTTTTCTCCTGCAAACTCCCTAGGGCGTGTTCTCGATTCACCCACAGAATTCGAGCCGGCTACGGGTGTGGTGAATGGCTCAAGAGGAGCGCGGACCGCGTTGGAGGAGGGGTGGATCGGTTGCATCGTTTGAGAGACGAGACCTGGAATTCGGCTGCCTATGCATTTCCACATGCCATTGAGAAGAAGGGGTTCGCTCAAGCGACACCAAGCCGTCGGGTTCTTGAGGCACTCTTGTACCGAGCATGGACGGGATGCCCTTGGCGGGATCTTCCCAGGAGTTACGGCCCGAGGCACACTATCCGGGTGCACTGGCAGCGCTGTTTGAGAGACGGTTTCCCAAATCGGGTCTGGTAGATACTTTTTTAATTAAAAGAGAACCATCAGGCGCACCCGCTGGAACCTTGCGTCACCTGCTGATAAACCACTGAATCTCAGGTTTATGAGCTTTTCGCGGGGTGCCCCCGAGTTACCCTTCCCCACCTTGGGTTTGACTAACCGTGAACCAGCCTTCGGGCGTGGACTCTAAACTTGGTTGAGTCCCTCGGATCCGTCGGACGTCTCAGGAAAACCAGCCTCCACCCTTAAGACTTGGAAAGACTTCTGTGTCCAACTGGCTTGAAAATCCCGCCTCCAGCCGAAGCGCCGCGACATACGCGATCATTGCTGCGTTATCCGTACAAAGAGCCGAGGGCGACAACAAAAGACGCACTCCTGCAGCCGCACACTCAGCGGCAAACCGCTCTCGAAGACGCGTGTTACAGCTGACCCCTCCGCTGATTGCAAGAGTATCGACCTTGGCATCCCTCACGGCACGCAGCGCCTTGTGCACCAACACGTCCACCGCGGCCTCTTGAAAGGAGGCACAGACGTCTGCTACGGGCACCGGGTCAAGATCAGGCAGCATGTAGCGGACGGCCGTTTTGAGTCCACTGAAGGAGAAGTCATAGTCCCCCGACGAAAGCATGCTTCTTGGAAAACGAAACCTCGCCGGGTCGCCTGTGGAGGCAAGACGGTTCACGTTGGGCCCCCCCGGATAAGAAAGCCCCAAGAGCTTGCCCACCTTGTCAAAGGCTTCACCAGCGGCATCATCGAGGGTTCGTCCAAGCAATCTGTAGCGTCCCGTTCCGTGGATCCGCACCAGCAACGTGTGCCCGCCACTGACAACCAATCCTACGGAGTCGCAGGGGCCGGCCAGTTCACTCAGAAAGGGCGAAAGCAGGTGGCCTTCGATGTGGTTGACCGCCAGAAACGGCTTCCTCAACGCAACCGCGATGCCCTTGGCCAGAGAGAGTCCCAACATCAGGGAAGTCGCCAGTCCGGGACCCGAGGTCGCCGCTACAGCATCTAGATTTGATAGGCCCACCCCGGCGTTACCCAGAACGGCATCCAGCACCGGCCGCAGGGCGCGCAGGTGATTGCGCGACGCTACCTCCGGCACTACGCCTCCGTATTCGCCATGAATGGCAACCTGAGAAAAAACCTCTGCGGCAACCAATTGCCTGCCCCGCATCAGAGCGGCGGCGCTCTCGTCACAAGAGGTCTCCAGCGCCAAAACCAGTGCTCCCGTCATCCCCGCGTACTCGGCCGGCTGATCCACGGGCGAAGGAGGCACAGACACTTCGACCTCATTTCTCATTTGACCGAAGCGCCACCGGCGGAATTCGCATCGGAGCGCGCAGCATAAAGCAAGACCGCCCGAAGCGTCTCGGACGCCCGCTCCAGCTGTGAATCGAGAAAACCAGCCAGCTCGGATTTTTCCCGCGGATCCAAAGCGCCCTCCCTCCGCTGCAGCGCCAGCAACCGCTCCTGCTCTGCGGAAAAAGTAGCCCGGATGGTGGGCTGGATCCCCTGCTCGTGGATGACCTGTTTGCCCGGCGTATAATACTTTGCCGTGGTCAGGCGGATCGCGGAGCCGTCGGCGAGAGGAATGACACTCTGCACGGAACCTTTTCCAAAGGTTGTTTCACCAACGAGAACCGCCCGCCGCAAATCCTTCAGCGCCCCGGCAAGAATCTCTGCAGCGCTGGCGCTGCCCCCGTTGACCAGCAGGGCGATCGGGTAGTTGGCACGCGGGATGGAACTGGGCGGCGTCCTGTAAAATTTATTCTGAGAATTGACACGTCCCTCGGTGGAAACAACCAGCGAGCCAGCCGGCAGAAAATGAGCGGCCACTTCGATAGCAGCCTCCAAGAGCCCTCCGGGATTGCCTCTGAGATCCAAAATCAGGCCCTGCATCCCTTTCTTTTCAAGTCCCTCCAAGACTTTGAGTAACTCCGCAGCCGTCGTGGTATTAAACTGGGTAATACGGACGTATCCGATGTTGGACTCCGCCCCGCCTTCCAGGGAAAGCAGCTTTGCATCCCGGACACTGGGAACACTCATCGCCTCCCGCTGCAACTCAACCTCCAAAGTATCCCGGGTAGAGGGCCGGTAGATGGTCATCCCCACGGCTGCCCCTGAGTCACCACGCAGCAGGCTCGCAGCCTCCGTGGGCCCCAACTTTTCAGCCAGTTGACCGTCGATCCGAAGCACTTGATCTCCAGCAAGAATGCCTGCACGCACCGCCGGCCCGCCTTCCATCGTGCTCACCACGACCAGTCTTCCGTCCTTTTGGGTCAGCACGACCCCCACGCCGCTGAAGCGACTCCGCGTGTCATCCTGAACGGCCTTGTAATCGCGCGATTCTAAAAACTGCGAGTGAGGATCCAAACTGGAAAGCATTCCCTTTAACGCGGCTGAAATCAGCGCAGGATAAGCTGCCTTTGCCTCGTCCACGTAATCCTGACGGACCAACTGCAACACCTTGGCGAAAACAGCCAGTGGCGCGTAGGCCGCAGGCTCCTTCCCCTGGGTCTCACCCTCTACCGCCGCCAACCTCAGCCCCCCGCCCGCCCCGGATAGAAGCAATGCACACCCCACCCAGGTGGCGCGCTTGAGTCGCGGTCTACTCAAGGCGAGCCGCGAATCCAACCCCACCGAGGATCCGGGACCCTGAGGTTGCGTTGAATTGGATGTGGGTTCCATGGCTCTTTGGTTTAAGCCCGCAACCGGATTTCTCCAATCAAATCCGATTCCACCAAGTCGCGTAACTGGGTATTCACGGGCGAGAAATGCGATTCGCCACAAACCCGCCCTGAACCCTAGGCGGGGTCATGAACGGATCAAGCGGCATCCTTGTCCTGCTTTCGGCGAAGCGTGGGCTGACGTTTGCCCTCCACAACAGCGCGGTTGATGGTGACCTCTGCCACGTCATCGCGGCTGGGAATGTCATACATGACCTCCAGCATGATTCTCTCGAGCATCGACCGAAGGGCCCTTGCACCCGTCCCTTTTTTGGCGGCCTGTTCGGCAAGCGCCCTCAAAGCATCCTTGGTCACATTCAGATTGACTCCCTCGATCGCCAGCAACTTTTGATACTGCTTGATGAGGGCGTTCTTTGTGTCCGTCAGGATGAGCATCAGCTCGTCCTCGGTGAGCGGATCCAGAGCAGCTGCCACGGGAAGACGGCCGATAAACTCGGGGATCATTCCAAAGCTCAACAGGTCTTCCGGCTCCACGTGCCGCAACAGTTCGCTGGCGGGCACCTCCACGCCCTCGGTGGCGGCCATGCGGGCCGCGCCGAAGCCAAGGTTGTTGCGTCCCCGGCGCTTTTCCACGATCTTTTCAAGCCCGACAAAGGCGCCTCCGCAAATGAAGAGAATCTTGTCGGTGCTGACCTGGATATACTCCTGGTTCGGATGCTTGCGCCCCCCTTGCGGAGGAACGTTGCAGACCGTCCCCTCCAAAATCTT
>CANJYI010000325.1 GCA_947478975.1 Chthoniobacteraceae bacterium | reverse complement strand
CTGTCGCATTTATGCGAATGAGGGGGTGGTCCAGATGCTGTTTTTCCAGGGGCAACCCTGCGGCACTTCCTACAGGACGCGCCGCGGCAAGTACCAGAACCAGCGGCAGCGTGTCACTCTTCCCAAGGTTTAGGTCCATGCGCACGCTCGATTTGACCAACAGCAACGGGATGCGCGTACGCGTGCTGGAGCACGGCTGCACCATCGTCGGAGTGGAAGTGCCCGACCGGGAGGGGCGCCTGGCAGACGTGGCGCTGGGCTTTAGCGACGCTTCCGAGTACCGGCGGCGCCACCCGTACTTCGGGTGTGTCGTGGGCAGGTACGGCAACCGGATCGCCGGCGGACGGTTTTCTCTGGACGGTCGGGCGTACCAGCTGGCCACCAACAATGCCCCCGGCGGAATCCCGTGTCATCTTCACGGGGGCGAGGTGGGCTTTGATCAACGGTTCTGGGGCGTGGAGCGCCGCCAGACTGCTGGAGCCGAGGAGATCAGCCTGCACCGGGTGAGCTTGGACGCAGAGGAAGGGTATCCCGGCAATCTGGAGGTGAGCGTGCTGTACCGGCTTACGGACCAGAACGCTCTGGAGATCGAATACGAGGCCAGAACCGACGCGGCAACGCCGGTGAACCTGACCAACCACTCCTACTTTAACCTGCGCGGGGAAGGTTCCGGGGAAAATGTGTTGGGACACGAAGTGACCCTGCATGCTTCGCGTTTTCTGCCCACGGATGCCGGCCAGATCCCCACCGGGGAACTGCGGCCCGTTGAGGGGACGCCTTTTGACTTCCTTCAGCCACGGGCGGTTGGCGAGCGCATCAATGAAGCCGACGAGCAGCTCCTAGGCGCTTGCGGCTACGATCACAACTGGGTGCTCGATGCCGGCAACGGGGCATTGGCCTTGGCCGCCGAGGTGTACGAGCCGGTTTCCGGGCGCGTCATGGAAGTGCTCACAACCGAACCCGGGCTCCAGTTTTACACAGGAAACCTTCTCGATGGCGGGTGCATTGGCAAAAGCGGGCGGCCGTACTTGCGCCACGGCGGACTCTGTCTCGAGACGCAGCATTTCCCGGACTCGCCCAACCGGCCTGAGTTTCCGGACACGATTTTGAGGCCCGCAGGGGTGTACCGTAGCAAGACGGTGTACCGCTTCGGCGTGAGATGAGCTGCAGCGGGGCCGCCGCATTTCATCGCTGGTAGATCGGCAGGTAGTGGTATTTCACGCTCAGGCTGAGCAGCGCCATCGCCGTGCAGTACACCTTGTTGCGTTCCATGTCGGAGACGAGCTTCCAGCAGCCGTTGGCTTCCTGGAGGGGCAGCAGCACTTCGTTGACGCGCTTGGCGGATTCCGCGGCGGCGTCGCCACCGCGCTGGTACATTCCTTGGGCGTAGTAGTAGGTGCCGTAGTAAAACCAAAGCGATTTGGCTTTCGCCGGATCGGGTGGATTGTGGAGGAGCCATTCGGCGGCACTGACAACCTCTGGGGCGTCGTAGGCGCCGCTAAGCTGCAAGGCGAGCAGGCCTTCGGCAGCGGTCGACCAGGCGGTGCCGCCGCCCTGGATATAGCGAAACCCCGCCGCAGTCTTCCAGTCCTTGCCGTTTGGAACGTGGGCCCGCTTGACGTAGGCGACCGCGTTGTCGATGGCTTCCTTGGGGACGTCGAGCCCCGCGTTCTTCGCCGAGCGCAAAGCCATGAGCTGCCAGATGGTGATGGAAAGGTCCGAGTCGGTGGACACCGGAGTATAGCGCCAGCCGCCCGCGTGTTCGGGGCGCTTGGCCATCGACTGCGAGCGCAGGATCAGGGCCACTGCCCGTTCGCAGGCGCTGCGCAGCGCGGCGTCCTGGGTGGCGTCGGCTCCCATGCCAAGCAGGGCCGAAAGCGTCAGCGCGGTGATGCCGTGGCCGTACATGCGCGAGGAGTCGCGCGCGCCAAAGTAGCCGTCCTGATCCTGCCTGCCTTGACTGAGGAGAAAGCCGATCGCCTTGCGCAGGGCGACTCCTTCCGGAGAGGGGGAGGAGGGCTGGTGGCCGACTGCGGCAAAGGCCAGCGCAGAGAGCGCGGTCATGGCCGTTTCATGGGCGCCGTTCTCGCGGATGGCTCCGCGGGCGTCTTGCTCCGAAAGAAGAAAGGCAACGCCCTTCTGGACAGCGTCGTCTACGGCATCCCCCCGGAGTTGGGGGGAGACTAGCAGCGCCAGCGGGGCGGTCTTGCTCAGGAAGCCGCCGAGGATTTGGCGCCAGCTGCGGGTCGGGGGGGGGATGGTCACGGTGGCGGGGGGATTTTCCAAGTGGGGCGCGAAGCCGAGCGAGGAGGGAACCGACAATCTACACAAAAAAGTAAAATGGAGAACCTCTTGAATGTGGGTAAAGCGGCCAACCGAATGAACTGTTTTTGCCGCGCATTATTGCCGGCGCAGCTTTGAGACGACGCGCCGTGTGGGTTTTTCCGTCGGCGGTCCCGTCGGTGTCGGCTACCAGTGCCCGCGGTTCTGCAAAGCAGCCGCTGTTCGTTTTTTATCTGCTCTTCGGTTTCTGCTCTTCCTCAAGCGGCCCAGCATCCGCTAACCCTCTGTCCTCCTCTATGACCCTCCCCAAAACCATTCTCACCTGGGCCGCCTGTGCTTCCTTTGCGCTCGCGGCAGACCCCGCACCCGCTCCGCAAAAGCAACCGCTCTGGCAGGGGGACGCCCCCGAGGGCGACGGCACCTTCGCCCCTTCCACGGCCGGCTTCACCGTGCACCTTCCCGACAAACCCAACGGCGCGGCGATGGTCATCTGTCCTGGAGGCGGTTACGGCGGTCTGGTGGTCGGCGCCGAGGGCCATGGGATTGCAAAGTGGCTCAACGCCCATGGGATCGCCGGCATTGTGCTGGAATACCGCCTCCCCAAGGGGCGTGCCTTTGTGCCCCTTTTGGATGCCCAGCGTGCGGTGCGCCTCACGCGGGCCCGCGCCTCCGAATGGAAAATCGATCCCAAGCGGGTCGGGATCGTTGGGTTCTCCGCCGGCGGGCATCTGGCCTCCACCGCGGTCACCCATTTTGATGACGGCGATCCGGCGGCCGCAGATCCTGTGGCCAGGTTCGGGTGCCGGCCTGATTTTGGGGTTCTTGTCTACCCGGTGATCAGCATGGAGGAGCATGCCCACCGCGGTTCCTGCACCAACCTCCTTGGGGCCAGTCCGACTCCGGAGATGTTGCGCCTCTTCTCCAACCAAAAGCAGGTGGGCCCGCAGACTCCCCCGTGTTTTCTCACCCACGCCCTCAATGACAAGGTGGTGCCGCCTGAAAACAGCGCGCAGTTTTACGCCGCGCTCCAGACCCACAAGGTAGCCGGGAAGTATCTCGAACTGCCCGAGGGGGGCCACGGACTCAACGGGTACAAGGGACCCATGTGGGACGCGTGGCAGAAGCAGTCCCTGGAATGGCTGGCGGGGCTCGGGCTGATTCCCAAGGAGGACGCCGCCGTGCCGCCCCAGTAGGCGGAAGCAGCAAAAAATGCGGGTGCCCTGCCGCGTGAATCCGGCCTCTTATATTTGCACGGTCGGAATACAGGCCGCCGGAATGGACCGAGGAGTTGACCAAGGAGTTGACCAAGGAGTTGACCAAGGAGTTGACCGAGGAGTTGACCGAGGAGTTGACCGAGGAGTTGACCGAGGAGTTGACCGACGGTTTGCCGAATGCAGGATTGCCTCGGAGAGGTGCGGGAAAGAGGGTGCGCTTTCGCTCCCGGAGGGAGCGGAGAGAGTTAGCCGGGCGGCAGCGAGGCTTTGCGAGCGCCCCCGGTTCCTTACAACGAGAGCGACGGCCCCGGCGGGGCCGGAGAACCAGGGCGCGCCCACAGCGAGGCGGTCTTGCGCCCCTCCCGGGGCGGGCCGCTGTTTTTGGCCAGACCGGTGGCGGCGCTCGCGGG
>CANJYI010000324.1 GCA_947478975.1 Chthoniobacteraceae bacterium | reverse complement strand
GTCGCTGACCGTCCCGGCCTTCCAGACCAGAAAGGTGTTGTGTTTGAGATCCCCTTTTTTGGGATTGTCGGCGACCGGCTTTGTCTCGCCACGGATGACTCCGTCTTTCACGGACCACAGGGAGAGGTTGCCCTCCCAGCCGGTGAGGTCCTTGCCGTTGAACAAGACTTGGTCTTGGGCGAGTGCCGATGCCGCCATGGCGGCTAGGGAAAACAGGGGGAGATAACGTTTCATTAGTTTGATAAGGACACTCGGACTACTTCTTGCTCGGAGCTTTCTTAGCTGGGGCTGAAGCCTTGGCAGACTTGAGTGCCACTTTTGCAGGCTTGGCAGCGGCCTTGACGGGCTTTGCCGCCGCCTTGACTGGCTTAAGCGCCGCCTTCGCGGGCTTTGCCGCCGCCTTGACTGGCTTAAGCGCCGCTTTCGCGGGCTTGGCTGCTGCCTTGACCGGCTTAAGCGCTGCCTTCGCGGGTTTGGCCGCGGCCTTGACTGGCTTGAGCGCTGCCTTTGCGGGCTTGGCTGCCGCCTTGACCGGCTTGAGCGCTGCCTTGGCCGGTTTGGCTGCTGCCTTAACTGGCTTGAGCGCAGCCTTTGCGGGCTTGGCTGCTGCCTTCACTGGCTTGAGTGCTGCCTTCGCGGGTTTGGCTGCTGTCTTGGAGTTGGCTGTTTTTGTTGTTTTCACGGACATGGTTTTTGTTGGTTTCGTTGTTTTTTTACTGTCACTGAAAGGTCTGATTTCGCGGTTGTGGAATCTTTCGCAGAGGGGCCGGAAAAGCGGCTCAGATGGGCAAAACCCTTGACCACGATGTTGTTTTGTTTTGCCCCATGCACCCGCAGACAGAGCCGATGGCGATGCCCGCCTTTTCCGCCGCCACCTTGAGTGCCGTGGGGTTAATGTGTTCGGGTGCCTCCACCGGAATTTCCACCGTGTCGAAACCCCGTGCCTTGAACTTCTTGAACAGCTTCACGCTGTCCGTGGTGAAGGGGGAGACGAAAAGGAAGGAGCTGATTCCGAAACGCATTTTCAAATGTTTTGTGGGGGTGGTCGAATCTGGATGTGCGTGGGCGAGGCGGATAGTTGCCTCTCCCTCTGACGGTTTTGCTCAGACTCGCCTCTGGGGGTCAAGCTTCACACGCGAGAAAGCACGAGATTGCACCTAATACGCGGCAGAATACAACGCGCTTTTTATGTCTGAAAACCGCGCAAGCAGTGGCAGTTGCCATGCGCCGCCCCGAAAAAAACGGCCTGTTGCTAAAGCATCTGCTCCACAAAGCGTCTGGCCTCAAAGAATTCCATGTCCTCGAGGCGTTCCCCCGTGCCGGTGAAGCGAGTCGGGATTCCCAGTTCGTTTTGAATCGCAACGATGCAGCCGCCCTTTCCCGATCCGTCCAGTTTGGTGACGATGACCCCAGTGAGGCCGGTGGCCTCCTTGAACTCGCGGGCCTGAACAAGCGCGTTGCCCCCGGTGGTAGCGTCAACAACCAGAAGGGTTTCGTGCGGTGCGGTTGGATCCGTTTTCCCAATCGCGCGCCGCACCTTGGTGAGCTCCTGCATCAGGTTGAATTTGTTATGCAGCCGGCCCGCAGTGTCGCAGATCAAAAAATCGGTCTGTCTCGCAACCGCCGCGCGGTAGGCGTCGTGGCAGACGCCGGCGGGATCCGCGTTGTAGGCGCCCTTCACAATTTTGCACCCGATTCGGGAGGCCCAAACCTCGAGCTGCTCGATGGCCGCGGCGCGGAAGGTGTCCGCGGCGGCAAGCATCACGGAGTGGCCTTTCCGCTTGAGTAGGTGGGCGAGCTTTGCGGTCGAGGTGGTCTTTCCTGTTCCGTTGACCCCAACAACCAGAATGACTTTCGGGCGGTCGGGAAGAGGACGGAGCATCTGTTGGTCCCTGGGGAGAATCTTGACGATCTCCTCCCGTGCGACCTCCACCACCTTTTCTGCCGTCATCTTTTCGGGGTGCGCCTGGAGGGTCTGGAGAATCCTCATGCTCATCGGCACCCCCAGGTCAGAGCGGATGAGGAGTTCCTCGAGTTCCTCCCAGTCCACGGGGCGGCCGGTGAATTTCTGGAGGATGGATTTCAGGAAGCCAAAGGCCATGAGCTTTGTGGGGACGAGGGTTGGTTCTGGTCGGGAATTAGGCGTCCGGTTTGTTTCGGAGCGCCTGACGAGGGGAGCGTGGGGACTCGGCGCGAATGCGGTCTAGCAGGCCGTTGACGAAGCGTCCGGACTCCTCCGAGCTGTACTCCTTGGCAAGTTCAATGGCTTCGTTAATGGCAACCACTGGAGGAACTTCCTTGTTGTACAGTATCTCGTAAACGGCGAGCCGCAGGATGTTGCGGTCCACAGCAGCAAGCCTGGAGAGTCGGTAGTTCTTGGAGAATCTGGTGATCAGTTCGTCGAGCTCTTCCCGGTGGGTCCACACCCCTTGGACAAGGCTTTCGGCAAACGCTCTGGCCTTCGGCGCAATCGGGGCCCGGGAAGGCGTCGGGGAGAGTTCGTCAGGATCTTCTGCGCCGGTGCGCAGCTTCCAGAAATCGGCATCCGGGATCGGCCCGGCGGCCTGCGCATCCTGAGGAGTTTCGGTGGGAGCTGGCGGTTGGAAATCCAGGTGGAAAAGGAACTGGATTGCGGCCTCCCTTCCCTCCCTGCGGAGCCCAGCCTGCGGACGCAGTGCGGCTTTCGTCTGCGGCAGGACGAGAGGGTCTTCCGGGGACGCTGGCACGGAGGCCGCGTTTGGAATGGGTTCATTCATGATGGTTTAGCTTCCCGGTTTCAGGTGAGTCTTGCTCTAGTATCGTGTTGATAGCGCGGAGCATGCGCACCGCAGCCCTGGCTGCTTCGGTCCCGCGGTTTAGGTCGGGCTCCACGCACCGAGCTGCCGCCTGGATCTCGTTCTCCACGAGCAGGATCTCGTGCAGTACTGGAAGGCGGTGGCGCAAAGAGATTTGCATGAGTGCGTCTGTGACGGTCTGGGCGACGAGTGTGGCGTGTGCGGTCGCACCTTGCAGGAGCACGCCGAAGGCGGCAATCGCGTCCACCCCTCCCTTTGTCGCTGCGAGTTCCACTCCCAGAGGCACCTCAAAGGAGCCCGGTACGCGGTACACGGTGACCTGGGCGGCTGGACAAATGGCCAGCAGCTCCTCCCGGAAATGGGTGACCAGTCCGTCGACGAGGACTGGGTTGTAGAGGCTTGCAACAACGGCTACCCTCCACGGGGTGGCGCAGGAGACAGGTCGGGGCGGCAGATGGCTGGACATGATGGGATGGTAAAAGAGCGGGCCGCCCAAGAGGCGGATGCGGGAAAATAGCGTGATTCGGGAGCTGCGCAATGTTCAAAACAAAGGTGTCACCCTGCCTTGCTCGCGCTATACGTTTGTTATGAAGGCCGATGCGCTCCGGATTTTTTTCTGCTTTGCGGCCCCAGCTGCAGCACTCTTTGGGTTTGCTGCGGTGGCCGCCGAATTGCCGAAGGGTGCGTTGCCGGCATCGGCTCAGGCGCAAGCGTCGGGCGCAAACGCGGAGCCTGTTGGAGCGAAGGCGGAGCCTGTTGGAGCGAAGGCGGAGCCTGTTGGAGCGAAGGCGGAGCCTGTTGGGGCGAAGGCGGAGCCTGTTGGGGCGAAGGCGGAGCCTGTTGGGGCGAAGGCGGCGACGCCGGGCATCATGAAACGGGTGCCCGCATTTCCCCCCGAGGGCTTTGCGTTGGCGCTGGAGGAGGACTTTTCGAAGCCCCTCCTGAACGCCGATCTCTGGAGCACCAGTCTCAAGGTGTTCGGCCGCTTGGGAGATCGCTATCACAACGACAGCTATCTCAATTATTTGAGCGACGAGGACGTCCTTTTGGAAAAGGGCCTGCTGCGGCTCCGCGCCGAGCAGCGTTCCGTCGAGGGGGACAATCCGCCGGGGGCCTACGACTACAGTTCCG
>CANJYI010000323.1 GCA_947478975.1 Chthoniobacteraceae bacterium | reverse complement strand
GTACTTTCCGCCCATGCCGCTTGCCGGCCGGGGCGATGCCCTTTCGCCCCATTTGTTCCTGCTGCCTGGTCCGCCGCGTGAACTCAAGCCGATGGTCGAAACCGAGGTGCTTCCACGCTTGCGCGCGCTTCTTCCCCCTGCCCCGAACCGACTCATGCGGCTCTGGCGGGTTGTGGGCGTCCCCGAATCACATGTGGAGGAAGCCGTGGGAGAGGCGCTGCTTGCGCTCGGAATCGAGCCCGGCTATTGCGCCCGCCCGGGCGAGGTGGATGTGCGGGTGATTGGAACGCCTGAGCAAATCGAGGCGGCGGGAGCGCTCCTTCAAAAGGCACTTGGCCACGCGATCCTGCCCGAGGAAATCCGTTCCTTGGAGCATTTGATTGTCGCAGAACTTGCCAGCCGGAAACTGCGCCTGGCGACGGTGGAAAGCTGCACAGGCGGCGCGCTTGCCAACCGGGTGACCCACGTTCCGGGAAGTTCAGCCGTCTTCGGCTACGGGTACGTCACCTACGCCAACGAGGCGAAGCAAGAGCTGGGAGTGCCTCCCACGGTGCTCGAGCAGCACGGCGCCGTGAGCGCGCAGGTGGCCGAATCCCTCGCACTCAATGCCAAACGGCGTGCCCAATCAGACTACGCACTGGCCACGACGGGCATCGCAGGGCCCTCCGGTGGGAGCGAGCAAAAGCCCACCGGCACCGTCTACATCGCCCTGGCCGAGCCCGGTGGCACGGTCGTAATCGAGCACCACGTGCTCCAAACCGACAGGCTCAGCTTCAAGAATTTGGTAACCCAGGCCGCCCTCAACATGCTCCGCCGCGCTTTGGAAAAGGCTCACACCCCTGCTTCCTAACCGGGAACACCCCAAAGGAAGATCTACCGTTCATGGCGCCCATCGAGCATCTCTACCTCCACATTCCCTTCTGCCCGAAGCTCTGCCCGTACTGCTGCTTTTTTGTGGAGGAAGGCAGCCGCAACAAGAACCGCGCCTTCCTCGACGCGCTGCTCGTGGAGCTCGACACCCAGGCCGCCCGGCGCCCGATTCGCCCCAAAACCGTTTATCTGGGAGGCGGAACCCCCACAGCGCTGCTCGCCGACCAGCTTGAATACCTGCTGGCCGGTCTGCGTGAGAGGCTGCCCTTCGATGCCCTTGTGGAGTGGACCGTCGAGGCGAATCCGGCAACCGTCCGCCCCGAAAAGGCGCGCCTTTTGCGGGACGCCGGCGTCACCCGCGTCAGCCTGGGAGTGCAGTCCTGGAATGATGCGACCCTCAAAACCCTAGGAAGGGTCCACTCCGGCGCCCAGGCGCGGAACACCTTTGACACCCTCCAAAAGGCCGGGCTGCCCGCCATCAACATCGACCTGATGTTTTCGGTCCCCGGCCAGACCGCCGAGCAATGGGAGGCGGACCTGAATGAAACCATCTCGCTCGGCCCCCAGCATGTGTCCGCCTACTGCCTCACCTACGAAGAGGACACCGAGTATTTTCGCAAACTCACCGGCGGCCAGTTCCGGCAGGATGAGGAGCTCGACGCCCGTTTTTTCGAGCTGACGATGGACCGTCTGGGCGAGGCGGGCTACCGCCACTACGAGATCTCCAACCACGCCCGTGCGGGTTTTGAATCGGCCCACAACGAGGCCTGCTGGGAGGGACGCGAATATCTGGGGCTGGGCCCAAGTGCGTTTTCGACCCTCTCAGGGGAGCGCATCCAGAACGTGTGCGACACGGCGGAGTACATCCGCAGGATGCAGGCGGGCGAGAGCGCCGCAACGACCCGCGAAGCCCTGGACGAGGCAACCCTGCTCAAAGAGCGCATCGCCTTCGGCCTGCGACGAGAGGTCGGATTGGAGCGCTCCACGCTTGCGGCCTGGAGCGGCGAGGTCGCGCACCTGGAAGAAATCGGCCTCCTTGAGCCCTTCGGAACACGCGTACGCCTCACCCGCCGCGGCAAAATGCTCGCAGACTCCGTTGGCGAAGCCTTCATGTAAGCGGGCCGGCCAACGCCCGCTACTCGCCCATGTTCAGCTCGACGTACTCCGTGCTCAAGTCGGTGGTGAACACGTTGTACTCCGCCGCACCGAGATTCAGATCCACCGTGACGCGGAAGCGATCCTCGGCCACAAGCTTTTTGAGCGTCTCAACCGGGGTCTCGCTGGCAAGCCCCCCTTTGACCGCGAGCACGCCGTCATAATAAATATCGACGAGCTCCTCCCGCATCTTGATCCCGGAATAGCCGAGCGCATCCATGATCCGGCCCCAGTTCGGGTCGCACCCAAACCAGGCGCACTTGACCAGGCACGATTTTGCGATCGCCTCGCACGCACGCCTTGCGTCGGAAAAGGAGGACGCGCCGTTTACATGCACTTCGACAAACTTGGTCACACCTTCGCCGTCGTCCACGATCATCTTGGCCAGCGAAAGGGTGACGTGATCCAGCGCGCGCTGGAAGCGCTCAAAGTCGTCCGTCCCGGAGCGCAGCGCTGGGTTTGCGGCCACTCCGTTGGCGAGCATCAGAACGGTGTCGTTGGTGCTCATGTCGCCGTCTACCGTGATCCGGTTGAAGGAATGCTCCACAGAAACGGAAAGGGCGTGCTGCAACTCAGCCTTTTCAATGAGGGCATCCGTGGTCAGGAAGCAGAGCATTGTCGCCATGTTCGGATCGATCATGCCCGCCCCCTTGGCGATGCCTCCAATGTGAACCAACCCGGAGGAAAGCTGCACCGCGACGGCGATCTCTTTGCGCACCGTGTCACTGGTCATGATGGCATCGGCCGCGGCGCCCGAGCCATCGGGCACCAAGGAATGACTCAGCGAGGTGATGGTCGTCTCGATTTTTTCGATGGGCAACTGCACGCCGATGCGCCCGGTGGAGCACACCAAAACCTGCCGGTCCTTCAGGCCGAGCGCCTGCGCCGCGGCTCGCGCCATACGCTTGGCGTTCTCGATGCCGAGCACGCCCGTGCAGGCGTTGGCGTTGCCTGCGTTGGCCACAATGACCCGCACGTCGGCCGCCCGCAAATGGGCGGCGGAGACGCGCACGGGCGCGGCCTTCACGCGGTTGGTGGTGAAAGTGCCGGCGGCCACCGCGGGGTGTTCCGAGCGGATGATCGCCACGTCTGGGCGGTCGAGATTCGCGGCCTTGATGCCGCAGTAAGCGCTGCCGGAGAGGAAGCCAGCTGGCGCGTTGATCCCGCCGGGAATTTCAGAGAAAACAGAAGACATGAGAGAGGGGTGTCCCACCCATCATGAAAACCTCAGACGGGTGGCGGAAGAGATTTTTCTTAGTGGTATTTCGCCCTAAAAACAAGGGTGAACTCCCCCAGAGGCATACTCAGCAGGCCCCCGGCTTGCCGCCCCGGGCCCGCCCCTAGAGCAACCCGGACTCCTCGTCCCACCCGTGGACCACGTTCAGACACTGCACCGCCTGGCCAGACGCCCCCTTGAGCAGGTTGTCCTCCGCACTGAACAAGGACAGCCGCCCCGTGCGCGCATCCCATCGCCAGGCGATGTCGATAAAGTTTGTGCCCGTGACAAACCGGGTCTCCGGAAGCGCCGAACCGGAGAGCAACCGGACAAAGCGCGCCCCGCTGTAGGCTTCCTCTAGCACCGCCTGCACGCCCTCGGGGTCCACCCCCTCGCGGGGCAGCGCGTAAATGGTCGTGTGGATCCCCCGGGTCACGGGAATCAGATGAGGCGTAAAACTGATGCGGACCGTTTCGCCGGCGGCGATCGAAAGCTCCTGCTCGATTTCCGCCAGGTGCCTGTGCAGGGGTACGCCGTAGGCGCGCACGCTCTCGTTGCACTCTGCGTAGAGGTACTCGACTTTGGCGTTGCGCCCCGCGCCGCTCACCCCGCTCATGCTACAAATTTGGATGGAGTCGAGCCTGAGCATGCCCGCGCGCAGCAGGGGAATCAGGGGCAACAGAATACTCGTC
>CANJYI010000322.1 GCA_947478975.1 Chthoniobacteraceae bacterium | reverse complement strand
GACTCCACCTTTTTGTTTAGCCGCTCACGCACCGCCGCCAGCGGCAGTTCGAGATGACGGGACAAAGCCTCGGCCAGCACCTCGCCGTTTTTGACCACGCTGGCGTCCACCACCACGGTCTTAACCGGTTCGTTGGTTGCCAGGGGCACCCCGTTGACGTCGCTAATTCCCCCGCGCCGGGCGTTGATCGTCTGGCGGATGGAATGCTTCTCAAACGCAAGCGCCTTGTAGTGGTCGGTCTTCGCCACCTGCAGCTCCACCAGCCGAAACGAGAACACAGTGAAACCGGAGGCCACAATGCCCCCCATCCACATCGCTCGCTTTCTGGAGGAGACAACCATTTACCGAGGAGGCTGGGGATTGGAAACCTGACGCAATTGAGATTCCGTGGGGGAGAACACCCGGTCGTTCAACCGCACAACCAAGGTGTCCGCAACGGGCACCAACTTGGCGAAAGCCTCGCGTTCAAGCGACTGCCGCTTGCGGAGCGCCTCGTAGGAACACAGCTTTGAAATGCGCGAGGTGACCACTTCGTCCTTGGTCGCCACCGCCAACAGCTCCCGCTCCAGCTCCTTCTTCCGCTGCCCGTGCCGGTGCACCTCGTTCTTCGCGTTCACGTAGTAAAGGGCGCCGCCGCCAATGGTGAGCAGCACAATCGCCACAAGCAGGATCTTGGCGACCGGCAGCAGGTTGGCATTTTTACGGCGATTCGAAGACATACGGGGCGGAGTGGAGGTGGATGGAAATGGGGTGAAAACTAGACCTTGCCGGCGGCAAGCGCTGCGGTGCCGAAAGCGGGCAGACGCTCCACCACCCGCAGCTTGGCGCTCCGGGAACGGGAGTTCTGCCGCTGCTCGTCGGCGCCCGCGATGGAGGGCTTGCCGGTGAGCTTGCGGTAAATGCAGTCCGGATTGCGCCGCGGCGCCGGCCACTCCGGCCGGTCAAGGGTCGGAGCCGAGCAACGCTGAAAGACCTGTTTGACGATGCGGTCCTCCAAAGAATGGAAGGTGATGACCGCGAGGCGCCCGCCGGGCGTAAGCAGGCCGCCAAGGACCGCCAAAGTTTGCTCGAGCACCTCCAGCTCCCGGTTAACGGCGATGCGCAACGCCTGAAAAACCTGTGTCGCAGGATGCGTCCGCCCCCGCCGGGGCACGACGCGCTCCACGCCCTCCGCAAGTTCCAGCGTCGTCAAAAACGGCCGCACCGCCCGGTCTTTGACCAGCCTCTGGGCGATCCGCCTGGCCTGCGGTTCCTCCCCGTATTCCCGGAACATCCGCTCAAGTTGCTCCGAACTGGCTGTGTTCACCCAGTCCGCCGCCGTCACAGGTAGCTCCGGGTTCATCCGCATGTCCAGCGGACCGTCAAACCGAAAGGAGAAGCCCCGTTCAGGAGTGTCCAACTGGTGGGAAGACACCCCCAGATCCAGCAAAAAACCGTCCACCAACCCCACGCCGAGCCCGCCCAGGACCTGCCCAACCTGCCCGAAATTTGCGCGCACCGCCCGGAAACGGCTGCCAAAACGGGCCAGCCGCTTCGATGCGTGGGCGATGGCTTCCGGATCCTGATCCACCCCGATCACCTCAGCGCCCGCCTCGAGCAGGAGCTCCGAATGCCCCCCGCCGCCCAGAGTACAGTCCACTACCAACCTCCCAGCCGCGGGTGCAAACGCCTGCAATACCTCCGCCGGCAACACGGGGGCGTGGTATCCGCCTGCTGTGGCCTCTTTTTTATCTGAAATTTTCATCGCAGCAATCATAGCCCGATCAGCTCCGCCACCCGTTCGTAGTTCTCTTCACCCGCCCGCTTCGTCGAGGCCCAAGCTTCCGGGTTCCAAATCTCAAAAGTCTCAAACGCCCCGACCAGGACCACCTCCCCGGCCAACCCCAGCACCTTGCCCAACTCCTCAGGCACCAGCATGCGCCCCTGCTTGTCCGCCACCACCTGCTGCGAACCAGAGTAAAACCGGCGCAAAAACTCCGCCCGCTCCTTGGGAGAAACCGAAGGGTTGGCATTCAACTTGTCTCCCACCGCACGAAACTGCTCCGGCGGCATCACCCGCAAAAACCGCCCCGAACTGTCCGCCCGCACATAAAACTCGTCCGCCTCGGCGGCGCGCCACTTGGCCGGGATGGTCACCCGGTTCTTGGGATCGAGCGCATGGCAGAATTCGCCCGAGAAAATCGGGGGCGGATTCTGCGGAACGTTCATTTGTAGAGATATTTAAGTTTTAAGGCTCGGATTTGGGAGAGTGGCTGAGGCGGAAGGGCATTCACACCACCCAGCCCCACTTCGCCCCACTTTGTGCCACCACCCCCCATTTTGGTCAATGCTCCGCACCCGCTTTCGGCGTCTTTTTTTCTCTGAAAAACAACCAACCCCAACCCGCCGCCCGATTCCCCCTCTCAGCCCTCGTCCCTCCAGCCTCCATGCGCAGCCTCCAGCGGCACTTTGCGGGGCAATTCCCACCCTCTACCCCCTCGTGACTCCCATGCCGCAAAACGGCCGGCTCCATGCCCAAAGGAGAAACCAGCTCCCCTCCCCGTCCTGCCCCAGCGCCAATTTACCCGCCCCGCACCCCACTCTATCTTTCGCGCCGCCGCCGCCACTCCGCCCGCGTCTCGCCGATGAGCAGCACGATGGCGTCACGCACCTGAAAAAGCCGGGACCGGAGTTGTTTGTCACGCACCCGCCCCAGCAGGTGCTCCCGATGCACCTCCGCATAGGCGTTGAGCGCCAGGTTGGCGGCCCGCAGCGCCCGCTTCAAATAGGCGATGGTCATCCCAAGCTCCGATTCCTCCGGTCCGCTCAGGGCAGCAGCCACCTTCCCGCCCAAAATACACGTCTGTTTGGCCAGCTCCATGGCAGCCGGATGCTCGGTGACCCGTTCGCCACGCGCTTCCAAAATCCCGTCGAGCCAGACGGTCAGATCGAAGGCAATCCGGTAAAGCGGGTGCTCCTCCAGTGCTTCAGCATCGGCGTCCTCCTCCTCCTGCTCGTTCAGCTCAAATTCGACCCGCTCCGACTCCTCTTCCTCCCCGGCGCAGGAGGCCTCCCATCCCTCCTCCCCAGCCGAAAAATCAAACCACCCCATTTCCTTTGCGATGATTACATCCCGTTCCGGATGATCGACGTACCTTTCGAGCAGCTCCAAATACCGCTCCGTCCTCAGATCCTGATTCTGAAGAAAACGCTCCCACTCGTATTCATCCCACTCGCGCTCCGGTTGCTCGTGCTCGTCAGCCATGTCTGCTGTTCTGACCACAGCTTCCCAGCGCTGTAAACCGATTTTTTCTTTCCGCCCCGGTCTTTCAGGGAAATTCCCCTGCGGTTTTCCCGCCAACCGCCTACCCGGAGCCCCGGGAACCGTCCGGAATCAGACCGCTCCCTGCCCCTGCTCCACCTGCGTCTGGCGGCGCAACTGACCGCAGGCCGCCGCAATGTCGTGCCCCTTCTCCCGGCGCAGCGTGGCCGCCACCCCGCCCCGCTTCAGCACCGCCATAAATGCGTCCTGCTGAGCCTCCTCAGGCCGCTCCCACTCCAGTCCCTCGACCGTGTTGTAGGGGATGCAGTTGACCTTCGCATCCACCCGGCGGGCCACCTCCACCAGGGCCGCAGCATCCTCGACCCGGTCGTTCACCCCGCGGATGAGGATGTACTCGAAGGTGATCCGCTGCTTGCGCCTCTCCGCAAAATACTCGCACGCCTCCAGCAACTGGGCCAAAGGGTATTTCTTGTTGACCGGCATGATCTGCTCGCGCACCACGTCCGTGGCCCCGTGCAGCGAAACGGCGAGCCTCACCTGCATAGGCAGTTCCGCCAGCAACCGAATCTGCGGCGCCAGGCCACTGGTGGAAATCGTGATGCGCCGCGCGCCGATCTCCACGCCCCAGGGGGCGTTGAGGATTTCCAGCGCCGGCTGCAAGTTCTTGAAGTTGGCCAGG
>CANJYI010000321.1 GCA_947478975.1 Chthoniobacteraceae bacterium | reverse complement strand
GATGGAGCCCTTTTCCACAAGATAACGGGCCCCCGCATCGGGGAGCGCCACCTCGAGCCGCACGTCGGCCCCCTTGTGCTCCAGCGCCAAAATCTCCGCGGTACAGTCCACATGCCCTTGGACAAAGTGCCCGCCCAAACGCCCGCCGGCCGCAAGCGCCCGCTCTAGGTTGACACTTCCGCCCGGCTGCACCCCGCCCAGGCTGGTCCGCGCCAGGGTCTCCTGAAGCAGATCAAAACGGAGGAGTCCGTCCTGCTTGGCAGCGACGGTCAAACAACAGCCGTTGACTGCCACGCTGTCCCCCAGTTGCGCCTCGGGCGAGATGGAGGGTGCGCGCAAAGTCAGGTGGACACCGCCCGAAGGCGACTGCTCCAAGGAGACCACCTGTCCCAATTCCTCTACCAGACCGGTAAACATAGACGGCGGTTAGGGCTCCAACGGAACTCTCTGGCGCATGAAAGTCGGCACGTCGAGGTCCTCGCCGTCGACGATGGTGGGATCCGTCTTTTCGAATCTGCCGCGGTTGAGCGGCTCAAAGCGCATCTGCTCCTGCACATTCTCCTTCGCCTTGCGGGCAATCGCCTCCTGGGCGGATTCCTGAACCTCGGAACCCTTTGGTTCAAGCGCTGGAATCGGCGCGGGCATCGGGTCCGAATGGACGGCCAAAGGAGGTTCCACCTCCAACGGAAGGACCGGATCCCACAGAGACTCCACGTGTTCAGGCGGCTCTGATACGGGCGCCGAATCGGCAACCGCCGGAAGCGCCTCCTGCGGCAGCAAGGCTGCTGCGGCGGCGTCCCTCCTGCGTTCTTTGGAAAGCTCGAAAGGAGGAGTCGGCGGGACGTTGCGCACGGAGGCCTGGGCCACCTCGGGCGCGTGGGTCTCATGGGCGGGCACGTATGCTTGCTGCAATACGGGCTCAGGTTCAAAAAGGGTCTCCGCCGGAAGCTCTGCGGGATGAAACGGCGGCGGCACAAAAAGAGGCTCTGGCTCGCTGGAGAACGCTGGGGTCCAGGCCTGCTCGGGCTCCTGCGTGTGTACGCGCTCCGGCGCAGGATCGGGCGCAAAGTGTGGCTCGGGCACCTGAGGCACGAAGGCCTGCGGTTGCACAACCGGCTCGACGTGCGGGGGCGCCGGGACCGGGACAAAAACGGGTGCCTGCACAAAAGGCCGGGCCGCCGGGGGCGTTACGAGGGCTTCCGATGAGGGGATTCCGGCCAGGAGCGTCACGGAGATCGCCCCCTCCATCTGGGGGTCCACCGCCGCACCGAAATAGAGGCGCACTTCCTGCGGAATGCGACCGGCCACCTCCTGCATCAGATTCTGCACTTCGGAAAAGCGCATATCCGGGCCGCCAGCAACGTAAACCCACAGACTGGCGATGGAGCCGAGCGCGTCGTTGAAATTGAGCAGCGGGTTGGAGAAGGCGCGTGCCACGGCGGCGCGTGCGCGCTCCTCCCCATCGGCGGCGCCGTAGCCGAACAAAGCGGTGCACCTGGGGCCGGCGACGGTCGCGGCGATTTCGTCCAGACCGCTGTGCAGCACGTTGCGGCGGCGCGTCATGGAGGCCAGTGCGCGCACCGACTGGGCGAGCAGCGAGTCGACGGCCTGAAAAGCGTCCTCGATGCCGCTGGCGGGGTCGACCACGGTGGACATGCGGTCATTTTCAAAACAAATGACCATGTCCGCCTCTTGGCGCAGGGTGTCAAGCGCTTCCAAAGCCTGCTCACGGCGCCGACGGCCTTCGAAGGAAAAGGGCAGTGTAGCAAAGACGGCAACATGAGCGCCCTGGGCTCTGGCAATCTGGGCGATGCTCGGAGCGGCGCCGGAGCCGGTTCCCCCGCCGAGTCCGACCATCAGCACAACCAGGGAGGCCCCCGAAAGGCGTTCGCCCACCGCAGCGCTGGATTCGAGGGCCGCCGCCCGCCCCAGTTCCGGATCCCCGCCCGCGCCCAAGCCGCGGGTCAGCGACTGGCCCAACGAAATCCGCTCGGTGGTGAAGGCGGCGCTGAGCGCGCGCACATCGGTGTTGGCAACAAGCAATTCGACACCGGAAAGTCCGTCTCGGTTGAGTCGGTCGACGGCGTGCGTGCCCGCGCCGCCGACGCCAAGGACTTTGACCTTCCAGTCGGAGTGGATTTCGTGAGTTCGCGTAAGCTCAATCATGGGGTTCTAAAACAGGGTGGCCTCTGGAGGAACTGGAAATGCCCGGGAAGCAGAGAACAAAGGGATGTCCGGGAAGGTTGTCAGCGGATAAAACGGGCGGATGGATGCGGCGCCCCGCTCAGCGGCCGCCTGAAAGGAAGCGGCCGAAAAACTTGCGAAGCGGCTTAACGCTGGGCTCCGGCTGCATGGCCTGTGCGTACTTGATGAGCCCAATAGCGGCCGAGAGCTGCGGGTTTTCGAAGGCTGAGGCGGGCCCGGAAACGGCATGTGCGTGGGTCAGCCGTACCGGGAAGCCGAAGACTTCGGCCGCAAGCTCGTCGATGCCCTCCAGCAGGCTACACCCCCCCGTCAGGAGAATGCCTCCGCCGAGATATTTGAAGGCCCGCGCAGTATCCAGTTCACGTTTTACCAGTTCGAAAGTCTCCCGCACGCGGCAGGCGATGATCGTGTTGAGCAGCTTTCTCTCGATCGAACAACCGGCAAACCCCGCCTCCGGCTTGAGCACCACCCGCCCCTCGGCCGGTTCGCCGACAAGCAGCACACCGCCCTCGTTGACCTTGAGCCACTCGGCCCGCGCCATGGGAATGCGCACTCCAATGGAGATGTCGTTGGTAATGTGGTCGCCGCCGAGGGCAATGCTACCGCAAGCCCGCACCGCCCCGTGATTGTAGGCGACGTAGTCGGTAGTGCCGCCGCCCATGTCGATCATGACAGCACCCGCGTTTTTCTGGTCGGCGTTGAGCACCACCTGCGCGGCAGCCACCCCGTTGAAGACCGGGTGGGTCACCTCCACCCCCAGTTCACGCACGCACCGGATCGAATTGCTGATCCGCTTGACGGCGCCGTGGACGATCTGGAAGTCCGCCTCGAGCCGCCCGCCCTGGAGTCCTACCGGGTTGAGCACCTCGTCCTGCCCGTCCACGTAGTAATGCTGCAAAATCGTGTGTAAAAAACAGTGGTCTGCCGGGAGTTGCACATGGCGTGCATCCTCCTGCACCTGGTGGATATGTTCCATGTCCACCTCCCCCTGCTCCTCGGTGATCTGCACAGACCCCCGGCTCTGAAAGGAGCGGATGTGAGCCCCTGAAACCCCCAAATATACCGAGCGAATGTCCACGTCGCTGGCGGTCTCGGCGTCGGCGAGCGCATCGCGCACGCACCGCGAGGCGGTGTCCAAGTCGACAATCTCTCCTTTGCGCACGCCCCGCGAGGGAGTGAGCCCGACGCCCAAAATCCGGAGGGGCTGGTCTGGCCGGACATCGCCCACGACCGCGGCGATCTTGGAGGTGCCGATTTCTAATCCGACAACGATCTGCTCTCTAGCCATGTGGGTTGAAAAGTTTTCTTAATGACTCACTGGGTGACACGCTTGGAGGTGCCGCCGGCGGAACTGTGCGGGGTGGGGGCTCTGGAGCAACGGGGGAAACTGGTTTGGCGCGGGGCGCGGCTTTCGCCGGGGGTTCGCTGGTGCGGACTGCCTTCGCCGGGCGATTGGACTCTTCCTCCTCGTCCTCGTCGCGCTCGACTTTACGGCGGGCGGGCTTCTCTGGCGCCTCTTTCTGGCGGACGGGCGCGGACGGCTCGCTCAACTTGGCCATCTTCAAAATACGGTCAGGTTCGGGCTGCGCCTTTTTAACGGGGGTGGACTCCAGCTCTGGAATGCGCTTGGCCTGGTGACGCACAACGGGAGCGTCGGCCGGAGAGGACGCGGTCCTGGCGGCAAGCCCCGTTGCCGCGGAGGGTGCGCTCCGGGTGGGCGGCGGCGAGGAAAGCGCAGCCACCGGAGTCGAAACT
>CANJYI010000320.1 GCA_947478975.1 Chthoniobacteraceae bacterium | reverse complement strand
TGATCCCGTAAAACAACGCCCATTTGATGTTGGGCAGCGTCACCCGCCGGAAAGTCTGCCAGCCCGAAGCCCCCAGACTCAGCGCGGCATACTCCTGGTCGTTGCCCTGCGCCTGCATCAGCGGGATGAGCTCGCGCGCCACAAACGGAAAGGTCACAAACACCGTCGCAAGCACCATCCCAGGCACGGCGAAAATAATCTGCAAATCATGCTCGAGCAGCCAGTCCCCAAAAAGCCCGCGCGCCCCGTACAGCAGCACGTACACCAGCCCCGACACAACCGGCGAGACGGCAAAAGGCAGGTCGATGAGCGCCAGCAGCAGACTCTTGCCCTTGAACGAGAACTTGGCAATCGCCCAGGAGGCCGCCACCCCGAACACGGCGTTCAGAGGCACCGCCAACGCCGCGACCGTCAGCGTCAGAAAGATGGCCGAACGTGCGTTCTCCTCGGTGATCGCCTTGGCGTAAACGACCACTCCCTTTCGAAACGCCTCCACAAACACGGACACCAGCGGCACGAACAAAAACAGGCCCAAAAAAGCCAGCGTCGCCCCGATGAGCAGCACCCGCACCCAGCGAGGATCCCCCGTAGCCCGGCTTTGTGCGCTCATGCCACCCTCCTAACCAGCGTCTTGCGCTGCAGAAAGTTGATCAGCAAAAGAAGCGCGAAGGAAATAACCAGCATCAGCGCCGCCAGCGCCGTCGCCCCGGCGTAATCATACTGCTCTAGCTTGGTGATGATCAGCAGCGGCACGATCTCCGTCTTTCCGGGCATGTTGCCGGCAATAAACACCACCGACCCGTACTCGCCCACCGCCCGCGCAAACGCAAGAGTCGTCCCCGTGATCAACGCGGGCACCAACTGCGGAAAAACCACCCTCCGAAAGGTCTGCCAGCGTGTCGCCCCCAGGCTCGCCGCCGCCTCCTCCTGCGCAATCTCCAGATCCTCCAGCACCGGCTGCAGCGTGCGCACCACAAACGGCAGCCCAATAAAAACCAGCGCGATCAAAATCCCAGGAGGCGCAAACACCACCTTCACCCCCAGCGGCACCAAAAACTGCCCCAGCCAACCGTTGGGCGCGTACAGCGTCGTCAGAGCAATGCCCGCCACGGCCGTCGGCATCGCAAAGGGGAGATCCACAGATGCGTCCAGAAGGCGGCGGCCGGGAAAACGGTACCGGCACAGCACCCAGGCGATGAGCAGGCCGAAAAAACCGTTGAGCAAGCCCGCCATCAGCGAAAGGCCAAAAGTCAACTTGCACGCCGCCAAAACGCGGTCGGTCATAATGGCAGCCCAAAAACCATCCCACCCCATGCCCGAGGTCTTCACAAACACCATCAGCAGGGGGAACAAAACGACCAACCCAAGATAGGTGACCGTAAAGCCTAGGCTCAACCCAAACCCGGGAAGCACACTTCGGGGTCTGCCGCCCCTGAGAATCGTCATTGCCTTTTCCATCCTAACTCATCCCCACGCCCCCACCTCAGTTCCCAGCCTTCGCCGGGCCGGATTCCGCGCCCCCACCAAACCCAGCCCCGACCCCGGAGGCGCCGTCGGCCGCCCCCTCCAGCACGGATTGGATTCCCAGTTGCGACAGGAAACCCTGCGCCGGATCCGCAATGCGCCGTCCGGCGCGATCTGTTTTTGCACGCTCCAATACGAAAGGCATGGCGGCGTTGTCCCGCCGCATCTTGCGGAGCGTCACCTCGACGACCTGTCCGAGCGTGTAGCGGTCCAGGATGTTTGAAATCGCGTTGCGCACATCAATCATGAGCATCCGCAGGCCGCAATGCTCCTCGTCTGGACAGGAACACCGGCAGTAATCGGTCTCACTTGCACAGGCGATCGGCGCCAGACGCCCGTCAATCAAACGCACCAGTTCCCCCATACGGATTTCATCCATGGGCTTGGCAATTTGATAGCCTCCCAATTTTCCCCGCTGGGTTTCGACATAGCCCGCTTCGCGCAGCTCCAAAAAGATCCGCTCCACAAACTTAAGTGGGAGCCGGTTGCTCTCGGCCAATTCCGACATGGAAACCAGCCCCCGGCCTAGGGACTTGGCAATGCCGAGTTGGATCATCGCCCTCAGGGCGTATTCGCCTTTTTTGGTAAGAGTCATTGGATGCTTTCTTAACTATACTAATCCAGTCGCCATTCAAGTCCGCAAATCGAAATGGCGGAAGTTTCTCCCCTTCGCTTCAACCGCGATTCCCCCCTAAATCTAGTGCGCGCGCCTTTCGCGGATCGATTCCACAAGGTCCGCGATGACTTCCGCCCGCGGTTTCGCCCCAAGATTGCCCTTGCCGTGCACGCGCACGCTCAGGACACCCGCCTCCAAATCGCGTTTGCCCAGCACCAGCATCGTGTGGACCTTCGCCTCCTCGGCGTGCAGCACTTTGCCGTTAATTTTGTCCGTACTCGCATCCATTTCAGCGCGGATCCCGTGGGCGCGGAGTTCCGCGCGCAAGGCGGCACCCGCCTCCACCAGCTCCGGCTCCGCCCCTATAGGCAGAATCCGCACCTGTTCTGGAGCCAACCACAGCGGAAAGTTTCCCGCGTAGTGCTCGATGAGGAATCCCACAAACCGTTCGTGGGTACCCAGGGGGGCGCGGTGGATGCAAAGGGGCGTCTTTTCAGTGTTGTCGCGGTCCTTGTAAACCAGACCAAACCGGGAGGGCACCGCAAAGTCGACTTGGTTGGTTGCGATCGTGAACTCCCGTCCGATCGCACTCCACACCTGCACGTCGATCTTCGGTCCGTAGAAGGCGGCCTCGTTGGGCACCTCCACGTACTCGATCCCCGACCGCTGCAGCACGTCGCGCACCATGTTTTCGGTCTGCCGCCACAGTTCCGGATCGTCCACAAACTTCTCTCCGAGTCGGGCCGGATCGTGGGTGGAAAAGCGCATCAGATACTTTTCGAACCCGAAGATTTTAAAATACTTCAGGTACATGTCGTTGACGGCGCGGAACTCGGATTCGAACTGCTCGGGGGTGCAGTAGATGTGGGCGTCGTTCATCTGCATGGAACGCACGCGCATCAGACCCAATAATTCGCCCGACTGCTCATACCGGTAGCAGGTGCCGTATTCGGCGAGCCGCAGCGGCAGGTCGCGGTAGCTGTGCGGAACGGCCTTGAAAATCTTGTGGTGATGCGGGCAGTTCATCGCCTTGAGGTAATACCGGTCCGACACCCCGCTTGGGGAGCCGTCAGCCGCCTTTTCGGCGAGCTCGATCGGCGGGAACATGCTCTCCGCGTAGTAGGGGAGATGGCCGCTGGTGAGGTACATATTCTCCCGGGCAAGATGGGGAGTCCGCACCCGCTGGTAGCCCGCGGCAAACTCGGTTTCCTTCGCAAGACGCTCCAACTCCTCGAGCAACACCGTGCCATTGGGGAGCCAAAGAGGGAGCCCGGGGCCCACGTCTTCATCAAAGGTGAACAATTCCAGCTCGCGCCCCAGCTTGCGGTGGTCCCGCTTTTTGGCCTCCTCCAACATGGTGAAGTACGCCTCCAACTCGGTCTTGTTTTTGAAGGCCGTCCCATAGATGCGCTGCAGCTGCGGATTGCGTTCGTCCCCCTTGTAGTAGGCGCTGGCCACGTGCGTGAGCCGGAAGGCGCCTATGTTGCCGGTGCGCATCACATGCGGCCCGGCGCACAGGTCCACAAAGTCCCCGTTGGTATAAAGCGAGATTTCCTCGTGCTCCGGAATGTTCGAAAGGATGTCCAACTTGAAGCGGCTTGCTTCCGCCCGTTCGCTCAACGCTCCCAGCCGCCCCTTGGTGGCAAGCTCCATCGCGTCGTACCTGCTGACCACACTCCGCTCAAACACGTGGTTGGCCTTGATCTCGCGGCGCATCTCCTCCTCGATCTTTACAAAGTCCTCAGGCGAAATCCGGTGGGCCAGCTCCAGATCATAGTAAAACCCTGTCTCCACCGGCGGTCCGGCCGCAAACTGGGCCTCGGGCC
>CANJYI010000319.1 GCA_947478975.1 Chthoniobacteraceae bacterium | reverse complement strand
GTCAGGCCGAAGCGACTTCCAACCCTTGCACAAATGGTCGCCCCTTTCTTGTGTTCGGCCGCCTCCGCATTCCCCTCTATCATTCGGCTTCCTCCTAAGCTAAGGTCTTGCGCCAGTTTTTAGAGGTAACACACTCCCCATGAACTTCGAATGGAACGCAAAGCACTTCCTGGGCGGCGCAGCAGGCACAGGAAGGGCGTCTGAGCATGAAGAGAGGCAGCTGCGCACCAACCGCAGGCCCCCCGTCGGCCTGCTCCCCCTCGTGCTCGTGTTCATTCTCAACCTGCCTGCGCAGGCGGACATGCCGGCCTTCCTTGAGCAGCACTGCATGAAGTGCCACAACGAGGACACCCAAAAGGGCAATCTGAATCTCGAGGCGTTAAAGGCGGACTACTCCGAGCCGGAGAGCTTCGCCCGGTGGGTGAAGATTTTCGACCGCATCGACTCGGGAGAAATGCCGCCAAAGAAGGAGAAACGGCCGGCGCCAGCCGACGTGAAGGCGCTGACAACTGCGCTTTCCAAAGGGCTTACCGACTCCGAACACGCACGCTTGAAGCAGAAGGGTTCCACAGGCATGCGCCGAATGACGCGGGCGGAGTATGAAAACACCCTGCGCGACCTTTTCGACATGCCCGGTCTTGCCTTGCAGGCCCTGCTTCCTGCGGACGGGACTGCGCATGGTTTCGACAAGAACGGCGACGCGCTGGAGATCTCGCACGTCAACATTGCGAAGTACGTAGAGGCGGCCGACTACGCGCTGGATCTGGCCATTGCCACGCGGTCGAAGGCGCCCGCATCGCAGAAGGTGCGACTGTCCCTGCTCGATCGCGGCGGCCAGGCCGCGCATCTCTCGATGCAGGGGGATGTGATCACGCTGCGGGAGCAAAAGGCCGACCCCGTTTATCCTCCAACCAGCGCGCACAGGCATCTGGATCAGGGAGCGCACGAACGTATCGGCAGCTTCGAAACGGACAGTTCCGTCGGAGTGTTCCGGAGGGAGGATGAGTCGGTGAATTACTATTTCCGCGGGCACACCACGGTCTATCCCGGCCGCTACCGCGTGCGCACATCGCTCTGGTCGTACCAATGGGACAGGGGGCAGGTACTCCCCTCTCGAGGCACCGAGGCGGCACGACTCGCCGTGGTGCAACTGACCTCCGACGGTCGTGGCGGCCAGCATCCGAATTACACGCTGGGCTACTTCGACGCACCCTCGCTTCAACCAACCGAACACCAGCTCGAAGTCTGGCTCAATCACAACGAGCTGCTGGGCTTTGACGTCGCCTCGCTGGCGCCGGTGGCCAACTACAACCGCAAGGACCGCGCCATGGGCTTCACCGGGCCAGGAATCGCGGTGGACTGGATGGAGGTCGAGGGGCCCCTGCACGACGTCTGGCCGCCGCGCCCGCACCAACTGCTCTTCGCCGACCTGCCGATCGAGGAGTTCGTTGACAAGGACCATCCGGACGTCCGTCCACCGGACCGCAGAAACTGGGAGAAAACCTGGCTGCGGCTCGGCAAGAATCAGCCTGATCCAGTGCCGGGCATTTGGACGGTGCGAAGCGATGAGCCGATTACCGATGCGAAGCGGCTCCTCGGGGCGTTCTTGCCGAAGGCCTTTCGCAAAGCGATCGATGAGGGCACACTCAATGCCTACCTCAAAATTGTAGGGGAACGGATCCAGACTGGGTCGTGTTTTGAGACCGCCATGCGCGAGGCCTACCGCGCCGCCCTGTGCTCTCCAGACTTCCTCTACCACACCGAGCCCGAAACCAAGCTGGCGCGCAATGCGCTGGCCTGTCGCCTGAGCTACTTCCTCTGGAATTCCGCGCCGGATGCCGAACTCACCGCCGCCCAGCTTGAAGACCCCAAGATCCTGCGCGCACAAACCGAGCGCCTGCTGCGCGATGCGCGATCGCAGCGCTTCGTGGAGGACTTTCTCGGGCAGTGGCTCAAGCTCCGTCTCATCGCGGCGAATGATCCCGACAAGAAACTCTACCCTGAATTTAGCCCCTATTTGCAGGACAGCATGGTCTCAGAAACCCGCGCCTACTTCTGCGAACTGATCGAGAAGAACCTCGACGCTACTCACCTGGTGCAATCCCGCTTTGCGATGTTGAATCAGAAGCTCGCGACCCATTACGGCATCGAGGGGGTCGCAGGGCCGAAGGTTCGCAGGGTGGAACTACCGCCGGAGAGTCCGCGTGGCGGGTTCCTCACACAGGCCGCGATCCTGAAGGTCACCGCGAACGGAACGACCACCTCGCCCGTTGTTCGTGGGGCCTTCGTCCTCGACCGGTTGCTGGGCCAGCCTCCGGAACCTCCGCCGAGCAGTGTGCCCGCGGTCGAGCCAGACGTGCGGGGCACCACGACGATCCGCGAACAACTCGCCCAGCATCGCAACGACGCCATTTGCGCGAGTTGCCACGCGAAAATCGACCCGCCCGGTTTCGCCCTGGAATCCTTCGACGTCATCGGCGGCCAGCGCGACCGCTACCGCCTCGTCGCGGAGTCCACCGGAGATCCCGCACCGCGCGGCAGCATTGATCCCTTCATCGGCATCAGCTTCAAACTCGGTCCAAAGGTCGACGCGACAGGTGAGACGACAACCGGCCAGACATTCGCCGACATCCGCGGCATGCAGCGCCTCCTTGCTTCAAAGCCAGAATTACTCCTGCGCAGCCTTGCCCTGAACCTCCTCGTTTACAGCACCGGCCGTGAAGTAAGCTTCACCGACCGCCCTGCGCTCCAAGCCATCCTTGAAAAGACCGGCCCGCACAACGGCGTGCGGACGCTGATTCACGAGATCATTCAAAGCCCCCTATTCCAGACACGGTGAAGCCTCTCGCCTTCCTACTCCTCCTCTCGGTCGCCGCGGCCGGCGCCGAACAATCGGTGCAATATTCCGTGCGCGGCCTTTTCCAGCCCGATCGAAAGGTGGTGCTCAGCAACGCCGCAAGGGCGCTCGAAAACTGCAGGCTCGTCGAAGTGGACTACGACACCGCCCGCGCGACCTTCACGTATGACGACGAAGCGCAGGGCTTCAAGAAGGCCAAGCCGGAGCAAATCCTCCAGCAGATCGACACCCAGATCCGCAAGCTGACCAACCACACCATCACGCTCCTTCAACCGGGCACCCTGCCGGAGGCTGGATTGAAGCGCATCGACTTCACCATCGAGGGACTCGACTGTCTTGGCTGCTCTTACGGAGCCTACATTGCGGTGGCCGCCCTGGAGGGCGTAGACCGCGCCACCGCCAGCTTTCGCGACGGCAGACTCACCACGTTCATTGATCCCACTAAAACCAGCCGCGAGGCCATTGCAGAGGTATTGAAGAAGAAGGAAATCAAGCTCGTAGACGCCTCCGCCAAGCAGGAACCCCAGGCCAAAAACTGACGCCATGCACATCCCACTCCCCCCCCTCAACCGCCGCGCCTTCCTGCGCGGAACCGGCGTAACGCTCGCACTCCCATTTCTTGAGGCCATGCAGCCCGCTTTCGGCGCCCATGCCACAACAGCCATCCCTCGCCGCATGGTCTGCATCCAGACGAACATGGGAATCCTTCCGCAGTTCTTCTTCCCGGAAACAGCTGGGCGCGATTACGCCTCGAGCGCCTATTTGGAACGGCTGAAGGCGCACCGCGACCAGATCACCGTCTTTTCCGGAGTGAGCTACCCCGGCGTCGATGGCGGGCACACCGCACAGAAGTGCTTTCTCACCGGCACGCCGCATCCGGCACGGGGCGGTTTTCGCAACGGTATTTCGCTGGACCAGTTCGCTGCGGAGGAGATTGGGAACCAGACCCGGCATCCCTCGCTAGTGCTCGCGGTGACCAATGAGAACGCAACGATGAGCTTTACGCGCAATGGCGCGCCCATTCCTTCGGAGCAGAGTCCGACGAAGCTCTTCGGACGCCTTTTCATCCAAGGCAACCACAAGGAGGTCGCTGCCAACGTCGAGGCGCTGCAGCGCGGC
>CANJYI010000318.1 GCA_947478975.1 Chthoniobacteraceae bacterium | reverse complement strand
TCACCTCGCCGGTGCTGCGCATCTCGGGCCCGAGCACGATGTCGACACCTGGAAATTTGATGAATGGAAAGACCGCCTCCTTCACTGAAAAGTGCGGTGGTATGATCTCCTTGGTAAAACCGAGTTCCTTGAGCGTCATTCCAGCCATCACCTTTGCGGCAAGCTTTGCCAACGGGACGCCGATCGCCTTGGACACAAACGGCACCGTCCTCGATGCACGCGGGTTGACCTCCAGCACGAACACCTCCTCGTCCTTCACCGCGAACTGCACGTTCATCAGGCCACGCACATTCAACGCTCGCGCCATGCGCTTGGTCGCGTCGGCGATTTCTGCCTGCACCCGCTCGCTGAGGCTAAAGGACGGAATCACGCAGGCGGAGTCGCCCGAGTGGATTCCCGCCTCCTCGATGTGCTCCATGATCGCCCCGATGACGGCGGTTTCTCCGTCGCAAATACAGTCCACGTCAACCTCCGTTGCGTCTTCCAAAAAGTGGTCGACCAGCACCGGATGGTCCGGGCTCGCCTCGACCGCTGTACGAATATAGCGCCGCAGATCCTCCTCGTTGTGAACGCGTTCCATCGCCCGGCCGCCCAGCACAAAAGAGGGCCGCACCAGCACCGGATAGCCCACGCGGCTCGCCACGGCGAGAGCCTCAGCCTCGTTGGTGGCGGTGCCCCCTGGCGTCTGCTTGATCCCTAGCTCGTCCAACATTGCAGAGAAGAGCTTCCTGTCCTCGGCCCGCTCAATGCTGTCGGGCGAGGTGCCGATGATCGGCACCCCGGCATTGGCCAAACCCCGCGCCAAATTCAGCGGCGTCTGCCCCCCAAACTGGACGATCACGCCCCAGGGCTTCTCCTGTTCGCAAATGTTGAGCGTGTCCTCAAATGTGAGCGGCTCGAAGAAGAGCTTGTCGCTCGTGTCGTAGTCGGTGGAGACCGTCTCAGGGTTGGAGTTGACCATGATCGTCTCGAATCCGAGCTCCTTCAGCGCGAAGGATGCATGCACACAGCAGTAGTCGAACTCAATCCCCTGCCCGATCCGGTTCGGTCCCCCGCCAAGGATCACCACCTTGCGCTTGCCGCTTTCTCGGCGCTCATTTTCGTCCCCGTACCCGGAATAGTAGTAGGGCGTGTAGGCTTCAAATTCCGCAGCGCAAGTGTCCACCAGCCTGTAAACCGGCTCCACGCCAGCCGCCTTTCGAATGGCCCGCGCCTCCAGTTCGGTCTTCCCCCACGCCACCGCCAGCTGCTTGTCGGAAAACCCAAGCTTCTTGGCGCGCCGGATTTTCTCAGGCGAACCCACCGCCTCAGCCAGAACCCGCTCCTCGTCGACGATCCCCTTGAGGTTCTCCAAAAACCAGCGGTCAATCTTGGTCAGTTCAAAGATCTCCTCCACCGTGGTGCCCGAAGCCAGCGCCTGCCCAATGCAGAAAATACGGTCCACATTCGGCACCGTCAGACGCCGCCGCATGGTGGCCTTGTCGACCGCCTTTTCCGCCCCGTCGCCCAGCAGCCCAAACCGCTTGATCTCCAGACTGCGCAAGGCCTTCTGCATCGCCTCCTTGAAGGTACGCCCAATGGCCATGGCCTCCCCGACACTCTTCATCTGGGTGGTCAACGTCGCGTCCGCCAGCGGAAACTTTTCAAAGGTAAACCGCGGGATCTTCACCACCACGTAGTCGATCGACGGCTCGAAGCACGCCGGCGTCTCCCGGGTGATGTCGTTTTTGACCTCGTCCAGCGTGTAGCCCACCGCCAGCTTCGCCGCGATCTTGGCAATCGGAAAACCCGTGGCCTTCGAGGCTAGCGCCGAGGACCGCGACACCCGCGGGTTCATCTCGATGACAACCATCCGCCCGTCCTCGGGGTGCACGCAAAACTGGATGTTTGAGCCGCCCGTCTCCACCCCGATTTCGCGGATCACCGCGAAGGAGGCGTCCCGCATTGCCTGGTACTCCCGGTCGGTGAGCGTCTGGATCGGCGCCACGGTGATCGAATCGCCCGTGTGCACCCCCATCGGGTCCAAATTTTCAATCGAACAGACGATGACGCAATTGTCCGCGTGGTCCCGCATCACCTCCATCTCGTACTCCTTCCAACCGAGCAGGCTTTCCTCAATCAGCACCTCGCTCACCGGCGAAAGATCCAACCCGCGGGCCACGATTTCCTCGAACTCCTCCCGGTTGTAGGCAATCCCGCCCCCCATGCCGCCCAGCGTAAATGCCGGTCGGATGACCAGCGGAAAGCTGCCAATCTCGGCCGCATGCCGGCGTGCATCCTCCATGGTGTGGGCGGTGCCCGAATGGGCGACTTCCAAACCGATCTTCAGCATGGCTTCCTTGAATGCCTGCCGGTCTTCCCCCTTGTGAATCGCCTCCGCATTCGCCCCAATCATCCGCACCCCGTACTTTTCCAACACGCCCGCCTTCACCAGCGACATTGCGCAGTTCAAGGCCGTTTGCCCCCCCAGGGTCGGCAACAGGGCATCGGGCCTTTCCCGCTCTATGATCCGTTCCACCACCTCCGGCGTGATCGGTTCAACGTAGGTCCGGTGCGCGAACTCCGGGTCCGTCATGATGGTCGCCGGGTTTGAATTCACCAGGACCACTTCATAACCCTCCTCCTTCAGGGCTTTGCAGGCTTGGACGCCGGAATAGTCGAATTCGCACCCCTGTCCGATGACGATCGGACCGGAGCCAATGAGAAGGATCTTGTGGATAGAAGTGTCGCGGGGCATGGGCAAAAGTGAGCGAATCCTAATCAGACACCCCCCTTCCCCGCAACGCCTCGCGGCGGCAAAATCGGGCTTTTGCCTATTTTTCGCGCAGGAGCACGCCTACCTGCCCCCGCCCTTTTCCACGAGCAACCGGACCAGATCCCCCAGGATGTTCAATCCCTCCTCCTTGACCGGGTCGTAACGCAGAGGAGACATCTTGAATTCCTTTGCTTCCTCCTTCTCGTCCTTGGGTGCAGGCGCCTCTTCAGCAGGCTCCCCCTCCTTGGGCACCTTCGGCTCCACGAACGTGATCGGCAGGAGTTCCTTGGCCCGCGCGTTGTCCATCGTGATCCGGTACGCCTTCGGATTTGGCGCCTTTTCCAACTTGGCCCGCTCGGCCTCCCGCTTCTCCCTCAGCGACTTATCCGCATCCACCTCGGCGATCCGCACCGACTCGTTGATGGAAAGCCTGTTCTCGTCCACGTACTTCCTCACCTTTTGGAGATCCTCCACCACGTATCCAAACTCCGGATTCAACTCGACGCGCCTCTCGGCGCGCTTCCGGAGCTCCTCCAAATGCAGTGGCCTCCCCCACTTATCAATGTCGAGGGCCCGGATCGTGTCGTAGGGCAGCGGATCCTTGAGCCCGTCCTCGCCAATCTCAGGCTGGTCCGAACTGGAGGGCAACCGGATGTCGCTCTCCACCCCGCGCAGCTGGGTGGATCCCCCGGCCACGCGGTAGAACTTCTGGATCGTCAACTTCACCGCGCCCGCGCGCGGCTCCTTTGCCAGCAGGGGCACCACGCGGCTCAGCTCCAGCAACTGCTGCACCGTCCCTTTTCCAAAGGTCTTGCTGTCGCCCACAATCACCGCCCGCCCATAGTCCTGCATCGCTGCCGCAAAGATCTCGCTCGCGGAGGCGCTTTGCCTGTTCACAAGCACCACCATCGGACCGTCATACGCAATCGAGGGGTCCGTATCCTTCGACACGGTGATCTCGCCGTTCCAGTTTTTGATCTGCACCACGGGTCCCTCCTTGAAAAACAGCCCGCTCAAATTGATCGCCTCCTCCAAAGACCCCCCGCCGTCCCTGCGAAAATCCATCACCAACCCGTCGATTCCCTCCGCCTTCAACCGGTTCAAGAGCACCAACACGTCGCGCGTCGTGCTCTTGGCTTCGGGATTGTTCCCGTTTTGGGTCATGTCCCGGTAAAAGGACGGCAACTCGATGTACCCGATTTTGAGCACCCCTCCGTCCGGCACCCGCCACTCAATCAGCTCCGCATG
>CANJYI010000317.1 GCA_947478975.1 Chthoniobacteraceae bacterium | reverse complement strand
CGAACCCACGGTTCCCGCCCCGGAAGCCGCCGCCGCCACCGTTCTCGCCCAAGCCCTCCTCAACCACGACGCCTCCGTCGTCAAACAATAGACGCCATGCTGGACTCCCTCTCTCTCCCGGAAAACACGCTGTTGCCCAGACGCCACTTCCTGCAGTCCGCCGGGCTGGGCCTTGGAGGCATCGCGCTTGCAGAAATGCTGGGTGGAGGCCGGGCCTCCGCCGCCGCAACAGCCGCCGAGCCTGTAGTCATTGGGGAGCCCGCTCCGGCGCTGCTGCCTCACTTCGCCCCGAAGGCCAAGCGGGTGATCTACCTGTTCATGTCGGGCGGTCCGTCGCAACTGGACCTGTTTGACTACAAGCCGGTCCTCGTGGAACGCAACGGCGAGCAGCTCCCCGATTCTGTGCGGGGCGGCCAGCGACTCACGGGGATGTCGGGAAACCAGTCCTCGATCCCGATGGTGGGGTCCCCCTTTAAGTTTGCGCAACACGGCCCGGGGGGCGCATGGATGAGCGAACTGCTGCCCAACACCGCAGAGGTGGCCGGGGAGCTGTGCGTGATCCGCTCGATGTTCACCGAGTCCATCAACCACGGGCCGGGCGTGACTTTCTTGCAGACCGGCTCGCAGATCCCGGGCCGCCCAAGTATGGGCGCCTGGTTGCAGTACGGGTTGGGCAACGAAAACAGCAACCTGCCCGGCTTTGTGGTGCTCATCACCAAGGGCAAGGGCGGCCAACCCCTGGGCGCCCACCTGTGGGGCAGCGGCTTTCTGCCGGCCGAATACCAAGGGCTCCAGTTCCGGCCCGCGAAGGATCCCGTTCTCTATTTGAACAACCCCGACGGCGTCTCCAGCGAAAGCCGGAGACTCATGCTGGACCGGTTTTCCGCCCTGCACGCGCACGCCCTGGAGCAGACACCCGAACCCGGCATCCAGGCGCGCATCAGCAACTACGAAATGGCGTTCCGCATGCAGAGCAGCATTCCGGAGGTTACCGATCTATCCTCGGAGACGGAGGCCACCTTCGAACTCTACGGGCCCGACTCCAAGACTCCGGGGACCTTTGCCGCCAACTGCCTGCAGGCGCGGCGCCTTGCTGAGAAGGGCGTGCGCTTCATACAGCTCTACCACCAGGACTGGGACCACCACGGCGGCCTGCCCGGAGCGATCCCCAAGCTGTGCAAGGAAACGGACCGGGGCTGTGCAGCGCTGCTGCAAGACCTCAAACAGCGCGGGATGCTCGAGGAAACCCTGGTCGTGTGGGGCGGCGAATTCGGCCGGACCAACTATTGTCAGGGCAAACTCAGCAAGAACTTCGGACGCGACCATCATCCGCGCTGCTACAGCGTGTGGCTGGCCGGGGGCGGAATCCGCGGCGGCATGGTCTACGGCGAGACGGACGAGCTGGGTTACAACGTGGCCGCCGACGGGGTCCACGTGCACGATTTGCAGGCGACGATCCTCAACCAGATGGGTCTGGACCACGAGGCGCTCACCTACAAGTTCGCGGGACGCCGCTACCGGCTCACCGATGTGCACGGCAAGGTGGTGAAGGCCGTGCTCGCCTGAGGCGCCGCCCCAATCTTGCGGAGGGGCGGTCCCTGACTTAGGTTCGCGCCATGTTCACCCGCCTCCAACGCCCCTGGTTGCTGGGAGCGGTGCTGGCAGCGCTGGCGTTGCTCCCCAGCGGGGACTACTGCCATGCACAGGCCCCTGGCGCGACGCCCGGCGAGTCCCCCGCCCGGAGCCTCCAGAAACCGGATACGGCCCCCCGCAGAGGCAGCGCCCCCGTGCCCCCCGTACCGGGCCAGTTGACGAATGCCTCCGCCGCAAAAGGCCCGGGTGAAAGCCGCAAACGGGTTCCGCCTATCCTCATCGCCTTCGTTTTGTTGTTCCTGATTACCTGGGTGCGTGCGTATCTGGAGCGCCGCCGGCTCCGTGCCAGTTTCCGGCAGTTATGCGAACCCCCTCCCCCATAGCATTTTTGAAGCGCCGCTTTTTTTTGAAGGCGCTGCTGCTGCTTGCGGTCGGGAGCCTTTTTTTGCCGCACACTCCCTGCGGCGCGGCCGCGCCCGCGGTCCGCATCGACTTGACCCAGGCCCTTCAGGCGATCAGCCACACGTTTGATCCAAGAAGCGACACGCAGTGGGGCGCGCGAAACAAGCCCATTGCCAGCGGCGAGCTGCCCTGGATGGCGCGCCACGCATTCAACGCGGAACGGATCCGTTCGATTCTGACGGAGGTTTATTACAAGGGACCGCAACGCTTGGGCAACAGCGGCGGAGCCCTCTTGGTGATCGAAGCCGGCCGTTCCAAGAGCCTCACCGAACTCGATCTGATGGTCTCAAAGGCTGCCTTTTTGGAACTGCAGCGCACGCTGAAGGCACCGCCGGGAGTGCGCCTCCTTTTCCCCGAACCGCAGGATCTCAAGGAAGAATTCCGGGTCAACGTGCGCTACGAAAACAGATAGGACGGACAGGCGGGGCACCCGCCCCAACCGGCAGCGGAGGCTTGCAGATTGCCCTTTGGAAATTCAGTAAAACCCACATTCAGAGATATATCCGCAGATTTTAGAGCTGTTCACAGACGGGAAGAAACCATGGAAAACATCAGAGAATATCTGCGTCATCTTTTTCACCTGCGGATAACTACCCGTTCCATACCTTGACCCCTTCCGTCAGGGCAGGGCCACCCGGACCGGTTCGAGCGTCTCGTTGAAGTTGCCCGCGCCCAGTTGGCCGTCCCTGTTCTCGCCCCAGGCCCACAGCGAACCGTCCGAGCGCAGACCGATCGTGAAACGTTCCGAGGCAAACACTCCCGCCCAACTGCGGCGCGGCAAAATCAGCGTGGGCGCTTCCTTCTGTGCGGAACCCGACACTCCCAAAGAGCCGTTGGTGTTTTCGCCCCAGGCAAACAAATCCCCCTCGCGCGTCAAACCGAAGGAACGCGTGCCGACCGCCTCTACCGCAAGCCAGTCCCGACCGCTTCCAGACTGACCAACAGTGCGCCGGTTGCGCCGGCCGCCGTCACCCAACTGGCCCTTGCTGTTATCGCCAACGGCCCAAAGCGAGCCGTCCGCGCGCAGCGCCAGAGCGTGGGTGTCCCCGCCGCTCAGAACCGCCCAGTCGGAGTCGGAATCCAAGCGCGCCGGCCGCGACTTGTCCCGCCGGGGAAGGACCTCCGAACGGCCGAATTCGCCGTCGCCCCAGACCCAGACGGAACGATCTGTTCCCACGGCAAAAACATTGTTCCTGCGCGGTTGCACCGAAACGACCGGCCAGGGCACGGGCACCCGCTTGGGCTCCACATGCTCGTAGCGGTTGCCCAGTCCCAGTTGGGCGCGGGTGTTGTTGCCCCAGCCCCAGAGCGTGCCGTCTCCAAGGACCGCAAAGGTGACATCCGGTCCGCAGACCACGCCAATTGCGGGTCCGGGAAGAGCGACCTTGCGTGGCTTGAGATTCAGGGCGGCAGGAGCAGTCGCGCCCTTGCCCAGCTCGACACTGCCCCAGGTCCACACGGTACCGTCGCTGCGAAGGGCCGCTGAATGCGAATCTCCCGCGGCCGCGGCCACCCAGTACTGGTTCTTGAGATATCCGGAAAGCACCTGCACGGGGAAGGAGCTTCCGATGGTCGAGCCATCGCCCAACTGACCCCGCTCATTCGCACCCCAGGCCCAGAGTGTGCCGTCGGGCTTCACCAAAAGGACGTGTCGTGCGCCCACGCTCGGCCTCGGCCGTTCGGGCATGCGGAGAGCCTCCGCCAAGGCGAGTGCAGCAGGACCCATTTTGGCGGGGTCCGCCTTCGCGGAGGTGTCCGGTTTCGGAGAGGGCGCGGCTGACTTCGATGCGGGCGCAGGTGCAGGTTTGGGTTCCTCGGGTTTCGCGGGAGGGACGGGCACCGGCGTGGGCGCGGGAGCAGCCGGCTTCGGTACGGGCGCTGGCGCGGGTTTGGGTTCCTCGGGCTTCGCGGGAGGGACGGGCACCGGCATTGGCGCGGGGGCCGCCGGCTTCGG
>CANJYI010000316.1 GCA_947478975.1 Chthoniobacteraceae bacterium | reverse complement strand
TGTTTTTGGAGCCGATCACCTTTTTGAGAAACCACTGGATCATTGGAAAAAGAGGCGCTTAAGCGCCGTAGCGTTTGGAAGTTAAGGGGGCTGTATGCCGGAGTTTGAGGAGGGGCGCAAAGGGCGGGGTCAGAAACCCCAACCTCTACTTGCTGCCGGGCTTGGTGGCTTGCGTGCCGGCAAGGTCCGGGGGCAGTTTGCCGGGCTCAAAGGTTTCCACGTCCAGTTGGACGAGGCTGATGAAGGGACACCCAAAGTCAGGCAGATTCCCGCCGCTCCGATCGACGATCGCGGCCACTCCCACTGGAACGCCGCCCCGCGAACGCACGATTTCAAGCGTCTCGAGCACGCGACCGCCGCGAGTGACGACGTCTTCGACGACGAGAAACTTGTCACCGGGCCGGATCTCAAAACCGCGCCTGAGCACAAGCTTGTTTTCCTCCTTTTCCGCGAAGATGTGCGGCAAGGAAAGGTTGCGAGCCACTTCGTGGCCGACGATGAGTCCGCCCAAGGCGGGCGATATCACGCGCGTCGCGCCGGTTTCGCGCGCCTTGGCAGCGAGCCGCGCACAGACCTCGACTGCCACCTCGGTGTGCTGCAGAAGCAACGCACATTGAAAAAACTGGCGGCTGTGCAGGCCGGAACGCAGCAGAAAATGGCCTTCCAGCAGGGCGCCGGTTTTGCGGAAAAGATCCAACAGGTCAGACATGGGGCAAAAAAAGCTCTGGCTAGGCGACGGCGACGACCTCGATTTCAACCTGCGCGCCCCGCGGCAGCGCCACCACCTGGATGGTGGAACGGGCGGGAAAAGGCGCGTGGAAGTACTTGGCGTAGACCGCATTCATGTCCGCAAAGTGAGCCAGGTCCGTCATGAACACCGTGGCCTTGACCACGTTGGAATAGTCCATGCCGTTGGCACGCAACACGCACCCGACGTTCTCAAGAACCCGGGTGGTTTGCTCAGTCACCCCGCCCGGGACGATGTCCCCGGAAACCGGGTCCAGGGGGATTTGGCCTGCACAATAGAGAGTATTGCCCGCCGCAATGGCCTGGGAATAGGGACCAACGGCGGTGGGAGCTTCAGAGGTGGCGATCACTTTACGCATAGGAGCCAAGTAACCTACCAAGCCAAGCCACCGTGTAAAGGCGGGGGTACGCAACAACGCAGAAGACTCACAGTTCCCCGTCCTAGGCCTTCTTCACAAAACACGCCTTCAAACCGATCGAGGCACCCTCGATCTTGCAGGAAATCTCATGATCCCCGTCGACCAGACGGATTCCCTTGGCCTTTGTGCCACCCTTGATGACCTGAGTGGAGCCCTTCAACTTCAGGTCCTTGATCAGCGTTACCGAATCCCCATCCACGAGCACCGTTCCATAGGCGTCCTTGACCCCCCTCGGACCGGAGACAGTTTCCTCAACAGGCTCTTCCTTCTGCCATTCGTGGCCGCAGGTTTCGCACTCCCAGAGCAATTCGTGCTCCAAGAGGTTGGTCATAGTACACATCGGACATTCAGGCTTGCTCATACCTGCAGACCGTAGGGCCTCCGCCCCGGAGACTCAACCGTTAGTGGGCGTTCGCCCCACCAACCGGCAGGGCGCAACGCAGAACACTGCACTCGAAACGACTCCCGCGACTCAGTTGGTCTTCCGCGTGGCTAGAATCTTTGGCTTCTCTTTTTTAGGCTTTTTGGCCTCTTTTTTCTGACTGTTGTTTCCTTTGGCCATAATTTGAGTTGGTTTGAACCTCTATTAAAGGCGCGCAGGCGGTTTTTTCAAAAATATTCCGCAAAGATTCCTGCCTCATGCCTCCCAAAGCGACTCCGCAGGGGCGGAAGCCTCGCCGCCTACTGATATTTTGCCGTCCCAACGAGCACAGGAACCCCGCGTTTCTGCACGAAGACCCCCTCAACGCGAAGCACCTGCCCCATTGAGAGGGATGCGGTCGTGGCACCTGCACCCTTGCCCATCTGGCGGACCAGCGAAATGGAACTGCCGCTACGCTGCCAGCCAAGACTGTCGCCCGGACCGACCTCGTACACGGTCACCTCGCATTTGAGTGTGTCATCCAGCACAACCAAAAGAACCCCGGGAGGCATGCCGATCTCTTCAAACTTTGTCACCCGTCCCGTGACCACCGCTGCGCTAGGAAGAGTGCCTAACGCCTTTAACTCCTGCACTGTGTAAATTTTCCCGATTCCCTCGACGGCCGGTCTTGCTCTGGCGTTATCTGTCGCCACCTGAGCGGCCGCTGCCAGCTCGGCTTTGATTTTGACCGCCAGTAAATAAGGCCAGTTCGGGTACTTCAACTCACCCGCGTTCTGCTCGGAAAGTTGTTTCGCTTGCGCGACAAAACGCGTGTTCATCGGCGTTCCAGCCTTTCCAAGGTCCGGAAACTCCTGCACCGCACGGGTCTTCCAGACCTCGTATTCCTTGGCAAACTCCGCGCTGGGAGTTGAAGGGGCCGCCACTTTTGAAGGGGCCGCCACCTTTTCTGAGTCTTCCACTTCAGGCCTTTTTTCACAACCACTCAGGAAGAGTACCGCGAGGAGAGAGAGGAAGCACAAGGAGAAGCTCATCTGTTTGACCCTGATGGACAATGAAGTGACGGGCAAGGTTATCCCGCACGCAATCCTCCCCGTACGAGGGCCGTGCGCACTTTTGCAGCGCCCTACACCACAGCTTGGCGCGGGCCATGCGAGGTGGGCTGCAAAAAGGTTTAAACTTTTTAGTTGCCCGAAAGTAGCCTGAACTAGTAGAGATTCAAACGCCGGTTGAACTGGCGCCTTTACACCTCACAAAATCCCCCGCTGTAACCTCTACAAAAAATAATAAAATGAACAGATCCCTACTCAGCGCACTTATCACAGTCGGATTTGCAGCCCTCACTTTCCCCGCCTCGGGACGTGAGTTGCTCAACGTTTCCTACGACCCCACCCGGGAGCTTTACTCCGACTACAACGCGGCCTTTATCAAACACTGGAAGGACAAGACTGGGGAGACCGTCGAACTGCGCCAGTCCCACGGCGGCTCCGGCAAACAAGCCCGCGCCGTTCTCGACGGACTCCGGGCCGACGTGGTGACCCTCGCGCTTGCCGGTGACGTGGACGCGCTCCGGGTCAACGGAAATCTGTTGCCCGAAAACTGGGCACAGCGCCTCCCACACAACAGTGCGCCCTACACCTCGACCATTGTTTTTCTGGTGCGAAAGGGCAACCCGAAGGGCATCAAAGACTGGGATGACTTGGTCAAGCCGGGCGTAAAGGTCATCACCCCGAACCCCAAAACTTCCGGCGGTGCCCGCTGGAACTACCTTGCGGCATGGGCGTTCGCGGAACGCAAATTCCAGAAGGACGAGCGTAAGGTGGCCGAGTTTATCACGCAGCTTTATAAAAACGTACCCGTCCTGGACAGCGGCGCGCGCGGCGCAACCAGCACGTTTGTGCAGCGAGAGATCGGGGACGTACTGCTCACCTGGGAGAACGAAGCCTTCTTGGCCTTCAAGGAATTCGGGGCGGGCAAGCTCGAGATCGTAGCGCCATCGATCAGCATCCTCGCCGAACCGAGCGTAGCGGTGGTCGACAAGAACGTGGACGCCAAGAAAACCCGTGACGTAGCCGAAGAATACCTTCGCTACCTCTACAGTGACTTTGGGCAGGACCTGGTCGGAAAACATTTCTACCGTCCGCGCGCTGAGGCGGCCCGCGCCAAGTACGCGTCCCAGTTTCCAAAAATCGACCTCGTGACCATTGAGGGTGCCTTTGGCGGCTGGACCAAGGCCCAGCGCCTCCACTTCGCTGACGGCGGCTCCTTCGACCAGATCTACAAGCCCTAGTTTTTTTGCGACACTACTATACTAAATTGATAGTAATTTTAATTAGCGAACCATGAATTACTAGTCTTTTAGCAAACCGACGGAAACTTGCAGGCCTTCAACCTCGCGCTCAAAGCGGTGCTCGCCGAGTACCGCCAGTTCATCGCTTACGCGGCCGACCTGTAGCCGCCACCCCTTTGCTTCGCCGCGGGTG
>CANJYI010000315.1 GCA_947478975.1 Chthoniobacteraceae bacterium | reverse complement strand
TTCGAGCGCCTTTTCCTTGGCGCCTATGGGGATTCCAGACAGTGCGCTCAGCGAGCGCGCATCGGCCTCGCCGGCGACCAAAACCAAGGCCGTTGCCCCGTGCTCGACCGAGTTGCGTATGCGTTCTTCCAGAGCCGGGTCGGTCTTGGTGCATACGACCCAAAGCGCCACCTCGGCGTCGCGTCCAGGCGGCAGTGTTGCGGCATCGGCGGATTCCACACGCGCTTCGCCCAGCGCCCCAAGCGCACTGCGCACAAAATAGGCCGAAGCCGTTTTGTCCTCGGAGGGGGCCGGGCCGGTGCCAGCCGCGCTCCCTCCCACGACGGCCACCAGCGCCCTGCGTTGCGGAACCCTGGCCACCCAGGTCGCAGCGGCGATATCGTCAAAGCCCTCCGCCCGCACCCGCGCGTGCGCTGCCTCCTGTGGAAACGATGCCACCTTGGACTTGCCCGCCACCACGGGAAACGAAACCGCCGATGGCCTGGAGCCTTCGACCAAAAGTTTGACCGTCTCGGCTTGGAAATCAGCAGACGCGACAACCTGAACCCTACAGGGCGCATCGCTCGGCGCCGTATCCAAATCCGGAGGAAGCCACCGCAACGTCACGCCGGCGGGCTGCTGCGGCGATCCGACCTTGCAAAGCGTCACGCCAAAGCGCTGCGGCCACTCGTAGCCCTGGAGTCCAGTCAGACTGCTCCCCTCCTGAAAGTCAGACACCACCAACACCTCGGTGGTTCCCCCCGCCGCCTCGGCGTTGTGCTGTTCTGCGAGGGCGCGCAACGCCTCGTCCAAACGGGCGATGGCCCAACCCGGTTCAATGGCGGTGATGGCTCCCTTAAAAAGGGTCCCCCGCTCCGCTTCAGGTGTCCGCTGCCACTGGGCAAACGGCAGCACCGTCCGCACGCTTCGGTCGAAGGTGCGAAGCTCCAAAGCAGTTGGCGCCTCGGCGCGCGCGACTCTCTCGATCGCCAGTCCTCTGGCCTCCTCGAACCTTTTGCCCCGGCGCATGCTTGCGCTCGTGTCGAGCAAGACCACAAGGCGCCGTAGTTCTCCCGCTCCCCCGGCCCCGCCCGTGGGCACCGGAAGGTACGGCCGCGCAAACGCCAGCGAAAGCAGCCCCAAAACCGCGATCCTCGCCGCCAGCAGCGCCACATCCTCCCAACTGCGGCGCGCACTGCGGGGCGGGCGCGCATCCAACAAGTCCACCGCACTGAAGGCCACGCGCTTTTGCACGTTCAAGCGCCGCAGGTGCGCCACAAGCGGACCGGCCACCGCCAGCAGCCCGAGCAAGAACCAGGGGGACAAAAGAGCCATGGCCTAGCTTCCCCCCTTTCGGCCTCCGCCGGCGTGCGGGCGGAGGCGGGCAATTTCAGAAAAAGCAGAACGCAACAGCGGCTCGAGCGGCAGATCGGTGCGCGCGGAAAGCAGTGGAACCCCCTCACTCTCACAGAGCGCGGCACAAGCCTCGCGGTGTGCGCTCAGCCTTTGCAGATACGCTTCCCGCACCTGTGACGCGTCCAGGTCCAGACGCAGCGGTGACTCCATGTGTTCAAAGCGCGTATCGCCTTCGTACCGGAATTCGAGCTCCTGCGGATCCAACACCTCGAAGACCACCACCTCGTGTCTGGCCGCACGCAGCAGGCGCAGCGGTTCGGCCCAAGAACCGGGCGGCGTGAGCAGGTCGCTGACCACCGCCACCAATCCCGGCCGTTTCAACAGGCGGAGCGCCCCTTCCATCGCCTTGCCCAGTCCGGTTCCGTCGCCGGCAGGAGGGGCGGCCAGGAGCGGCCACCAGCGCGACAACTGCCGTGCGAGACGGCGGACGGGCACGATGTCTCCGAGCTCATCGGCAAAGCGCAACAGGCCCACAGGATCCCCCTGCCCATGCAGAAAAGTCCCGAGCGTCCCCGCCAGCGTGCGGCCGTAGTCCGCCTTCGAATGCGAGAGCGAACCAAACCCCATCGAGGCGCTCAGATCCATGACCACCAAGCAGCCCCATTCGGACTCCTCCTCGTACTGGCGCACAAAAGGCCGGTCCGTGCGCGCAAGCCGCCGCCAATCCATGTGCCGCAAATCGTCCCCCGGAGTGTACGGACGGTACTCCGTGAACTCCGTGGAATAGCCGCGGCGCACGCTGCGATGAATCCCACGGCTGAGCCCCTCCACCAGGCGACGTACGCGCAGTTCGAGCGATCCAATGGCCATCAGCGTGGGCACGTCCATCCAAGGGACGATCTCCGCCCCTGGGCCGCCGGGCGCGCTCCAGGAACCTTTCCGCAGCGCCTCCGCCGGGGAAACAGCCCTGGGCCCAAACAGCCGCTGAAACCATCTCTCGCTCATTTTCAGCGCACCTCCGCGAGCAGTTTCTGAATGAAGCTTTCCACGTTCACGCCCTCGGCCTCCGCCTTGTAATTGAGCTGGATGCGGTGGCGCAGCACCGGGTGCGCCAGGGCGCGCACATCCTCTTGGGTCACGTGCACACGGCCCGCCCACACGGCGAGCACCTTCGCCCCAAGCACCAGACACTGGGCCGCGCGCGTCCCGGCGCCCCAGTTGACGTAGCGCCGCACAAATTCGGGACTCCCGGCCACCTGCGGACGGGAAGCCGCCGCCAACCGCACCGCGTACCGCACGACCTCCTCCGCCACGGGAACCGTCCGGACGAGTCGCTGGAACGCCAGCACGTCCTCACTGCCAAACAAGGGCTGGATCGCGGCACCCGCCGGCGAGGTCGTCCGCTGTACCACCTCCACCTCCTCCTGCTCCGGCAGGTAGTCGATGATCACGTTGAACATGAACCGGTCCAACTGGGCCTCGGGCAGCACGTACGTCCCCTCCATCTCCACCGGGTTCTGCGTCGCCAAAACAAAAAAGGGACGCGGCAGTTCGTACCGGCGGCCGGCCACGGTGACCTGTTTTTCCTGCATCGCCTCGAGCAGCGCCGACTGGGTCTTGGGCGGGGTGCGGTTGATTTCGTCGGCCAGGAGCATCTGCGCAAAGACCGGCCCGGGAACAAACTTGAGGCCGCGCCCCTCGGGGCCGTCCTGGAGGATGTCCATCCCGGTGATGTCCGCGGGCATGAGATCCGGCGTGAACTGGATGCGCGTAAACTGGAGGGAAAACGCCTCGGCGAGGGATTTGACCAGAAGGGTCTTGGCCAAGCCGGGCGCACCGGTGAGCAGACAATTTCCGCCGGTGAGCATGGCCACCAGGATTTGCTCGATCACGGTCCGCTGCCCGACGACAGCCTTGCCGATCTCGGAATGGAGGCGCTCGCGGGCTGTGGAAAGTGCTTCAAAGGTGGCTGCGTCGTTCATGGATCGGGATGGATTGAAAGGGGCGGGGTCTTTGCCGGACTCAATGGCTCATGACCCAAAACAGGATGTTGATGAGGAGCGGGTAGGCCTTCTTCTCGGAGAACTCGCGGAAATAGTATTCGTTCTCCCCTTCCCGCTCCCATCCGTCGCCGTTGTCGGTGTTGTGGGTGGCGAGGGCACACAGACGGCCCTTGTCGTCAAACCAGCCGCGCACGTGCATCTCCATGGCATCCGGACGCTCCCAGGTCACGCCGCCGAACTGGCTCATGGTCCCAAGCCGCACATTTGGGCACTGGAGGTTCAACGTTTCAGGCAGGTCGAATACGCAGTGAAACAGAGGGGCGGAACGCAGAATGTCCTTCCATGTGCGGTCGGGGAAAATCCGCTTCATCTGGCTTTCAAAACCGTCCCATTCGTCCTCGCCCCAGAAATCGTCCACCATCAGGAATCCGCCGTTGAGCAAATATCTGCGCAGAATCTGCACCTCCTGCTCGCTCAGCAGCCAGTCACCCGGCTCGACGGCATACACAAAAGGATAACGGAAAACCTCCGGATCGGTGATGCGCAGAACCCGGGCGTTTGGATCGACCTTCATCGAGGTCATCTGCTGGAGGCGGAAGGAGAGGTTCAAATCCGCGTCGGGATAGTCGATGGCCCAGCGGTGGGGGTTGTAGCGGCCCGTGCGCCCGCCCACGTTGTAGCGCAGCCGCACGAAGGTGAA
>CANJYI010000314.1 GCA_947478975.1 Chthoniobacteraceae bacterium | reverse complement strand
TTGTTCTCGGCCTGGCAGGCGGTCATGCAAGCCGCGCAGCCAATGCAACTGTTCAAATCCACAGTCATCCCCCAGGCATGGACGTCGTCCAACGGAGGGTTGGTGTATAGCGAGAAGTTCTGGGGCGCGTGTGCGTCGATCCCCATCTTCAGGAAATAGTCCGGATTGGACGCGTTTTCGGTCCACTCCTGTTTGGTGGCCTGACGCGTCAGATCCGCTCCGCGACCTTCAAGCGCACCGTGCTCTTGTGTCACCGCCAGTGCGTACTTCCGGCCTGTCTTTGTCGCCGTAACTCCGACGCGGTAACGCCCTTCAGCCGCAGTAAGCAGCGGAAACACGTCGACTCCCACCTTGCGTCCAACGCTTCCGACTTCGGTACGGCCATAGCCGACCGCCACTGAAATCGAATCGTCTGCGTGGCCAGGCAGCACCAGCGCCGCGATCTCCACACTCTTTTCGCCCACCGAAAGCTTGAGCACATCACCGGTTTCCACCGCGAGCTTCTTGGCTGCGGCGGGACTGATGAGGGCCGCGTTGTCCCAGGTGAGTTTGGTGATCGGATCGGGGAGCTCTTGGAGCCAGCCGTTGTTGGCATACCTGCCGTCGTCAACCTTGGAGTCTGTGATGAAAACCAGTTCAAAGGTGTTCTCCACAATCCGCACTGCCGAAGCCTCTGCACAAGCCTTTGCCACCCCATCCACCTGCAAAGTCGCTGCAACCGGCTTCGCCTGGGAGCCCTCGACGAATCCCGTCTTGAGTGACTTCGCCCAAAAGGAGGTGAGATCCGCCTGGGCAGCGAACGTTTCCACGAAAGTTTTCTGCACCAGCGCGTGGGCATCTGTTTCACTCCCCGCGATTTTCGCGAGAAGCTCGATCGCGCTAAGGCCGTTGTAAAGCGGCATGATGACCGGCTGCACCACCATGTGGCTGCCGTCGACCGCAAGAGCGTCGCCCCACTGCTCGAGATAATGTGCAGCTGGCACGTGCCATTGGGCTGCCGCAGAAGTTTCGTTTGCCTCGATCGAAAGGTGAACCACCGTCTTCACCGCAGCCTGAGCATCGGCCCAGCGCACGTCTGCCGGCGCATTGAACAGAGGGTTCCCTCCGAGAATGAAGAGGAGAGAAGTCTTCCCCTTGCGGAGTTCCTCGGCCAGAGCCGAAACAGAAAGTGCGGGCGCAGCGGCTGTCTTGCGAAGCTCGAGAGTCGCACCGAGGCCACCCAAGGCGGCGTTGACTGCAAATCCAAGTGCCTGAACTGCCGAGGGCTGCCGCTGACCGACCAAAACTAAGGCCGCGCCCCTGTGCGCCACCAGATCTGCCGCACACTCCTCGACCCAGCGTTCCTTGATCTTTGTTTCGGCAACCTTCAGCTCCGAGGCCGATTTGGCGAGTCCGGCGTCTCCGGCAAGCTTTGCCACCTGAAGCGCAAGCGCCTTCAGAAAGGCTCCCGCCCGGCAGGCTGCTAGGCGAAGCCTGTGGTCGGACATCCCGCCCGTGAGCGTGTAACGGTTTTCAACGACGTACAGCCGGTTCATTTTCGAACCCGCCTTGTCAGCCTTCCTCCCGGCGGCGAACCCTCGGATCGAGGCAATGTCGCCTTCTACACCGAGAATATCTCGATCCACCGTCAAAATAATTTCAGCCTTCTGAAGTTGGGGAACCGCCTGGTGCCCGGGTCCGAAAGCGGCGGCAACGGCTGCCATCTCCAATTCGTTGCCATTAGGCTCGTAAGCAGCCCACACGGCCTTTGGGAACTTTTTGAGTACTTCTGCACGCAGGCGTTCCTGGGTAGGCGAGACCGCACCGTCCGTCAAAAACGCCACTCCCGCCCCCTCTGGAGCGCCCTTCAGGAGTTCCCCGAGCGCCTTGTCGAAGGAGGCTGCGTCGACTTGCTCTCCGGCAGAAACATAGGCCTTGGAGCGCTGGGGATCGTAAAGATCCAGAATCGAGGACTGGGCCCAGACGTCGGTCGTTCCTTGGTTGACCGGGTGCATCGGGTTGCCTTCGATCTTCGTGGGCCGACCGTCAAAGGTCGTCACCACCAAGGGCATTGCGCCGTTGCGGGAGGGCATTGCCGATGTGAAAAACAGCGCTTTCCCCGGCACGGACCACTCTACGCCCCTTGTGAATGGCACGAGGTTCTTCAAAGGCCTCCGGCAGGCTGAAAGGCTGAGACCAGCAAGAGCGACGGACGCGCCCATGAACTGAAGGAATCCGCGACGACTGACGTCGTCACCTTGAATTTCCGCCGCCCCCTGAGGAAACTCCCGATCCATCCAGGAGCGGAACTCGGACGTGTCCTGGAGTTGGCCGAGGGAACGCCAGTAGCGCTTACCTGTGGTGGACTCTGCAGGGTGTTGAAGGATGCGCTTGCTCATTTGGATTAACGATGGCAACCGGCGCAGTTCTTGACCGGGGGATTGACGTGCAATTTTTCAACCAGCGCGGCGCCGATCTTCTGTTGGGTGGTGCCTGCAGGCGGCACCCAATCCAGATTAGTTACCTCGGACAAGGGCCGCAGATGGTTTTCGGGATTCCGGTGGCAGTCCAAGCACCAGGCCATTGAGTGGGTTTCTGCGTGGTAGACCACCTCCATCTCGTTGACCTTACCGTGGCAACTGACGCAGCTGACCCCGCGGTTGACGTGGACAGAGTGGTGAAAATAGGCGTGCTCTGGGGTCTTGTGGATTTGCACCCATTCGACCGGCTTACCCGTTTCCCAGGAATCCCTCACGAGCTGCAGCTTCGGGCTGTCAGACTTGATCTGGGAGTGGCAGTTCATGCAGACCTGAGTGGTCGGGATGTTCGAATACGCCGCCGTTTCCACGTAAGAGTGGCAATAACGGCAATCCATGCCGAGTTGGCCGGAATGGATCTTGTGCGAGAATGGGACAGGCTGAGCGGGTTGGTAACCCACCCGCATGTAAGAAGGGTTCAGGTAATACCAAACCCCAGCACTGACTCCGCCACCCAGAACGAGCAGACAGAAGATGATTTTAAAGGGGAGCCAGTTGCTCCATCGTGGGAAAATATTCGCCATGCGACTTAAAAGTTCGGGACGTTAATTTTAGCGAACAAACGGGTGCACTGTACGGCTAACAGAGAAACGGGTGGCGATTCAAAGCGCTGAGGGTCCAGGAATCAAGTGAGATTGTGAAATTTTTCACAAGCGGCGCCTCGCACACGCTCAAACCATGCCGCTCCCACCGCTCAGTGGAGGGCCTTGACCGGGCACATTCAAGGGCGCCCTCCGCTAGCGGTTGCCGGGCAGGTGCTCGACGCAGTACTCCTCACCGTTGCGGCCCACGCGAAACTCCAACTCGGGGGCGCCCACCTCGGTTCGCCCGCACGTGGTACACTTGTGGAGGGTTTCCACCTCCGAGAAGGTCGCCGTGAATTTCGCAAGCCGCTCCTTCTGCTCCCGCTGCCGTTTGCGGGCGCTCAGCAGAGAAGGGCCGAAAAACAGGATGAAGTTGGCAAAGGAGGCCACCACTCCGGCACGGACGCCCCAGCCCGAAGTGAGCAACAACACTGCCAGCAACACCACGTCGATCCACGCGAGCCACTTCATTTTTACCGGGATCACGAAGAAAACCAAGATTTGGCGGTTCGGAAAGAACATGGCATACGCAAAGAACAGGGAGTTGGTGAGGAAGGCCCCTCCGACCCCCTCGTCGGCCATGAAGGCGGCCGCTGCCGTGCCCGCCAGTCCGATGAAATAGTAAAGCGTTGTGCGAAAAGAACCCATCGCCTCCTCCAACCCGTCGCCGAGCCACACCAGGAGGAGCAGATACAGCCCTGCCCCTATCCAGTCAGGAAGGAGCCCTCCGATACTGGGCACGAAGATATGGGACACCAACCGCCAGACCTCCCCGTGAAGCACGGCGGAAGCGTCCAGCTGCAGCATGTTCAGAAAGCCGGGCTGGAGTTTGGAGAGTACAAACGCCAGTCCGTTGAGAAGGGCCACATACCGCAACAGGTGCGGGATGGCAAAGCGCTCAAACCGTTTTTCGAGAAAGTCTATCCAGCTCATAGGGCGATCAAACGGCCTGG
>CANJYI010000313.1 GCA_947478975.1 Chthoniobacteraceae bacterium | reverse complement strand
ATCCGCGAGGAGAAGTAGTGTCAGCGGGCGATGGGCACTTCACAGACAGATCGCGCCCAATGAGCGGATGCAGCATGCGGACGAATGAGTGAGTAAAAAGGCGCCCACCGAAAACAGCGAAGAACTTGTTTTTCAGACGCGAGTCCGCCAAGTAGGGCTAAGAGACTTGGTTCAGAAGCAACTGCCCCTACAGGAGCCAGCATTTGTGGAGCTCTGCTTCATCTGCGGGTCACTCACTCCACGTTCCCCGATACGCCAGCGAGGAGTTGACCTAGTGAACACGCCCAAGGTGAAGGAAACCGCCTTTGACCCGGAGAAACGGGGCCGATGTACCTCAAAGGCGCTCTTCGAACTCCACCAGCCGCTGCAGGGCTTCAAGGAATTCACGAAAAGCCGGAGCTGGAAGCATGATGGTATCGCGCCGCCCTCCCACATCCTCTGTGATCTTCAAGAAACGACCCCTTTGGTTTTCCTTGAGGTCGAGAAAGAATACCTTCCGCTCGTGGGTCACTTTTTCAGAGGCTATCGGCTCTGGTCCTGAACGCTCTCCGCTGTCACTCGATTGCATCATATCCATTGATATCTGTACAGAGAGGCACCGTGTCTCCGCCTCTCAATGTAGTTTAGATAAGTGCTACAGGGATGGGAAGCAAACAGAAATTCAGGGGCAAACTCTCCGAATCGAGTCCGTGCAACGATTTGGCTGCAAAAAGCCGCGCAAGCGGCCCTTTCCGCCCCCTGCCTATTTTCAAGCCGGCCTTGTTTGCCGTGGGAGAGTCAGGCAGTTTTTCGCAATGCATCACTCACCGAAAAATGCTGTCCCGCGCTCTGCCGCCGCGTTGAAGGCGCCTTTGGATTCGTTTTCCCGTAGGCATCTGGGGGGAGATGCTTCCAACACCTCCGCCCTTCTGGAGGCCCTGAAACTCGACTCCATTGAGGCGCTCATGGACGCAGCCGTGCCGGCGGCCATCCGTTTGGGAAGGGCTTTGGAGTTGCCTGCGGCGGCGGGTGAGTCGGAAGCGCTTCGCGAACTGCGTATCCACGCTGAGTGCAACACGCTTAAGCGCAACTTTATCGGACAAGGTTACCATGGGTGCGTCACGCCCGCCGTGATCCAGCGGAACATCCTCGAAAACCCCGCCTGGTACACGGCCTACACCCCCTACCAGGCCGAAATCGCCCAGGGCCGCCTCGAGGCGCTTGCGAACTTCCAAACCCTGATCATCGATCTGACCGGGCTTGATATCGCCAACGCCTCGCTTCTGGACGAAGCCACCGCGGCGGCAGAGGCCGTCGGGATGGCGCTCGCCGTCTCCAAGCATTCCGGCCCCCTGTCCGTCTTTGCGGACGCCGCCTGCCACCCGCAGACTCTGGCCGTTCTGCGCACACGGGCGGAGGCGCTTGGTGTCGCGGTGCTTATCGGTTCCGCCCGGGACGCGGAGTTTGCTCCGGGCGTGTTTGCGGTGCTTGTGCAGACGCCGGACACGCTGGGAACCGTTCACGACTTCAGAGCAATGGCCCAGCGGGCCCACGCCGCCGGTGCGCTCGTCATCGCGGCGGCCGACCCGCTTTCCCTCGTGTTGGTCGAGCCTCCGGGGGAGTGGGGCGCCGACATCGCGGTTGGCTCGACGCAGCGCCTGGGGGTGCCGCTCGGATTCGGCGGGCCGCACGCCGCGTTTTTGGCCACCCGGGAGGCGCTCAAGCGCGTGATGCCGGGCCGGTTGGTCGGGCTTTCCCACGATGCCCGGCAAAAGCCCGCCTACCGTCTGGCGCTGCAAACCCGCGAGCAACACATCCGCCGGGACAAGGCCACGAGCAACATCTGCACCGCGCAGGTGCTTCTGGCGGTGATGGCTTCGATGTACGCGGTTTATCACGGTCCGGAGGGACTGCGCGCCATCGCCCGTAGGGTGCACCAGTTGACCCGGATGCTGGAGCGCGGGTTGCGGGCGATTGGACTCACCCCGCTGCCGGGGGCGTTTTTCGACACGCTTACCGTCGCGCTGCCGCCCGAGCAACGGGAGCAGTGGATTTCACGCGCACTCCAACAGGGCATGAACCTCCGCCGCCTGGAGCAGGGCGTGGGCGTCGCGCTGGACGAAACCGCCGAGTGGGCGGATGTGGTCCGGTTGCTGGTCTCGGCCGGGGCGCCGGAGGACATGGATTTTGACCTACTCGCGGAGGAGACCCTCAACGCGCCCGGTTCAGTCGAGAACCGGACGTCTGCGTTTCTCACCCATCCGGTCTTCCACAAATACAGCACGGAAACCGAGATGCTCCGGTATATCCGGGGGTTGGAGGCCAAGGACATCTCGCTGGTCCACTCGATGATTCCTTTGGGCTCCTGCACCATGAAGCTCAACGCCACCAGCGAAATGCTGCCCGTGAGCTGGCCGGAGTTTGCACAAATGCATCCCTTCTGCCCGCCGGAGCAGGCGGCCGGTTACATCCGGATGATACAGCAACTGCAGACGTGGCTGGCGGAGGTCACCGGTTTTGCGGCGGTTTCTTTGGAGCCCAACGCGGGTTCGCAGGGGGAGTACGCCGGACTGCTGGTGATCCGGGCGTATCACCGGGCCCGCAACGAAATGGGGCGCCAGGTGTGCCTGATTCCAACCAGCGCCCACGGCACCAATCCGGCCAGCGCCGTGATGGCGGGGATGGAGGTGGTCACCGTGGTTTGCAAACCGGACGGCGACATCGACATGGACGATCTGCGCGCAAAGGCCGAGCTGCATTCGGAGCGGCTCGCGGCGCTGATGGTGACCTACCCCAGCACGCATGGCGTGTTTGAGGAGGGCATCCGCGAAATCTGCGAGCTGATCCACCGGCACGGCGGGCAGGTCTACATGGACGGCGCCAACATGAATGCGCAGGTGGCGTTGTGCCGCCCGGGCGACTTTGGGGCGGACGTCTGTCACCTCAACCTGCACAAAACCTTCTGCATTCCGCACGGCGGCGGAGGCCCCGGCGTTGGGCCCATTGGCGTGGCCGCGCATCTGGCTCCTTTTCTGCCCAACCGGCAGCAGACGGGCATGGCACCCGGGGTGGAGGCGATTTCCGCCGCACCGTTTGGCAGCGCCGGGATTTTGGCGATTCCCTGGATGTACCTGCGGATGATGGGGCCCGAGGGGCTCCTGGAGGCGACGCGCCTGGCGATCCTCAACGCTAACTACGTGGCCGCACGCTTGGAGCCGTTTTTTCCGGTGCTCTTCAAGGGGCGCCAGGGGTGGGTGGCGCACGAGTGCATCCTGGATTTGCGCGGCTTCAAAGCGACCACGGCCGAGGATGTGGCAAAGCGGCTCATGGACTTTGGATTTCACGCACCGACGCTCAGTTGGCCCGTTGCCGGCACGCTCATGGTGGAGCCCACTGAAAGCGAGTCGAAGGCCGAGCTGGACCGTTTCTGCGAGGCGATGATCGCCATTCACGCCGAGATGACCGCCGTTGAAACCGGCCAGGCGCATCCGACCAACAACCCGCTCAAAAACGCCCCGCACACTGCGGAGGTGGTTTGCGGCGACGCGTGGGACCGGCCCTATTCGCGCGAGCAGGCGGCCTTTCCCGCCGACTGGGTCCGCTCCCGGAAATTCTGGCCGGCGGTGGGCCGGATCGACAACGTCTGGGGCGACCGGAACCTTTTCTGCGCCTGCGCTCCGATGGCGGAGTAAACCGGCGCTTGTGGAACCGGCGGCGGGTTTCTATCCGCCGCCTTGCGGTTCGATCCAGAGTTTGTGCCGGATGAAGTCGATGGTGATTCTGTTTTTCTTAAACGGCGCCCAGCCGAGCAGCGCCTCGGTGGAGCCAGGGCTGGTATCAAACTCCAGCGGCTCGATGCGGACCTGTCCCAACTGTGCCCCGTAGAGCAGGCCCACCTGTTCGATCTCGACGCCGCCGACCCCCATTGCCCGGCGCTTGCGCAGTTGTTGGGACTTGAGCGCCGCCGCCGGCAGTCCCTTGACCACCGCCGCCGGCAACCGCAGGCCCGAACCGCAGCCCGAGTCAAAAAAGGCGCGCACCTCCTTGCCCGCAATATTGAGGACCACCCACATCCTGCCCT
>CANJYI010000312.1 GCA_947478975.1 Chthoniobacteraceae bacterium | reverse complement strand
AGGGGGGAACCGTGGTGGGGGAAACGGACGACTTCAGCTACAATGTGGTGAAGGATCCGGTGCACGTCCGGGATTTCCACGCGACGGTTTTGGCCGCGCTGGGGATCGACCACGAACGGTTCACTTACCGGGCACAGGGGCTCGACTTCAAGCTCACCGGGGTGGAGCAAGCGCAGTTGGTCAAAGCCATTTTGAGCTGATCTGGATTTGGCGCACGGCGGCCGGTGAAAGAAAGAGGGGATTGCGGGCCGGCAAGAATGTTGTGGAGAATCTCATTTGTGGTGTTTCGGGGTTGCCGCAGGCATAGAGAGATTTGGTGGATGTTTGCAGCGACCGACGGCGGGAGTTCCGCTGCTTGAAGCGTGGCGCAAACCAGCAGCAAAGCGGCGAGGACGCTTTGGGCGAGGCAAGAGGAGGGGCGGCGCATCGGGAGAATCCGGCGCGGGGAGCTGGTTCTTTCTTTGGGAAAGAGCCGCTTGGCTTCAAAACGGTACCTGATTTTGGATGCTGATTTGCCTTTTGTCTGCTGCGGGAGGGGGCCGATTGGAAACGAAGTGTCCGAACGCCTGAAAATAAACAGGGTCTTGGTGAAAAAAATCGAACAATTTGTCTGGTTGGTTTGTCTCGGTCAGGGAATACCCACAATGGCTTTTAAATGAGTCGCTAAATCCATGATCCAAGTTCGAAATCTGAGAAAAACATTCGGCCCGAAGGTCGCCGTAGGAGGCGTCAGCTTCAAAGTCGAGAAGGGCGAGGTGCTCGGTTTCCTCGGGCCAAACGGCGCGGGCAAGAGCACGACGATGCGCATGATCACCGGCTTTATCCCGCCCACGGACGGGGAGGCCGTCATCGGCGGCTTCAATATTGTCGAGCAGCCTATCGAGGCGAAGCGTTTGATGGGGTACTTGCCGGAGAACGCGCCGTCGTACGCAGACATGACGGTGAACGGCTTCCTCAGTTTCACCGCCGAGTTGCGGGGGCTGAGCGGAGGCGCATTGCGCAAGGCCGTGGACCGGGTGGTGGAGATGTGCTTTCTGGAAAATGTGCTGCACCAGAGTGTGGAAACCCTTTCCAAGGGCTACAGGCACCGGACCTGTTTTGCGCAGTCGATCATTCATGACCCGGAGGTGTTGATTCTCGACGAGCCCACCGATGGTCTGGATCCCAACCAGAAGCACGAGGTGCGCACCCTGATCCGCAAGATGGGTCAGACCAAGGCCATCATTTTTTCCACACACATCCTTGAGGAGGTGGAGGCCGTCTGTTCGCGTGCCATCATCATCGACCGGGGCGTGATCGTCGCCAACGGGACGCCCGCGGAACTGAAGGGACGTTCTCCCCAGGCCGGCGCCATCACACTGCGTCTGGGCACCGAGCCCAAGGCCGGAATCAAGGCGGTGGTCGCAAAACTCGAGGGCCTTAACCAGGTCGACCATGTTTCGATCCTCGGCAGTGCGCCGGTAGAACTGCGGGTGTTCGCCCGCAAAAATGTTTCGCCGGCCGACCTGGCGGGTCTCCTCTCGGAGACGGCAATGAAAGAGCAGTGGGCTCTTCAGGAGCTCCATGCAGAGGAGGGCCGGCTTGACGAGGTCTTCCGCAACATCACTCTCCCGGATACTAAAAGCGCCGGAAAGGAGAACAAATGAAACCCATCCTCACGATCACCAAACGCGAGCTCACCGGTTACTTTGCGTCACCTGTAGCGTTCGTCTTCATAGTCATATTCCTGATGCTCTCGGGCTTCTTCACCTTCATGGTGGCGGGCTTTTTTGAGCGCGGGCAGGCCAGTCTGGAGGCCTTTTTCTCCTGGCACCCGTGGCTGTATCTCTTCCTGGTTCCGGCCGTGGGAATGCGGATGTGGAGTGAGGAGCGCAGGCTCGGCACCCTCGAGTTGCTGCTCACCATGCCGGTGACTCCCTGGCAGGCGATCGTGGGCAAGTTTCTCGCGGCCTGGCTCGTGCTCGCCCTCGCCCTTGTACTGACCTTTCCCATCTGGATTACGGTCAACTACCTTGGGAACCCGGACAACGGTATCATCTTGGCGGGGTACATCGGATCCCTTTTGATGGGCGGCGCCTACCTCTCGATCACGGCGATGACCTCCGCCATGACGCGCAACCAGGTGGTGGCCTTCATTGTCTCGGTCGTGATTTCCCTGTTTCTGATCCTGGCCGGCTATCCGCCTGTGACCAATCTGTTGGTGCACTGGGCCAAGCCGTGGGTCGTTGAGGCGATCGCCGCCTTCAGCGTGATGACCCACTTTGAAAGCATTCAGAAGGGGGTGCTCGATTCGCGGGACATCCTCTACTTCATTTCAGTCATCGTCTTCTCCCTCTTCACCACAGGTGTGATCGTGCGCACTCACCGCGCCGGCTAACCTCCTTCCCTTCTCTCTTGCTCCTATGAAGAACAAAGGTCTCGAAACCTGGCTTTATTCGTCGCTGGGCGTGGCGGCGATGTTTGGAATCATCGTCATCGTCAACGCGCTGGCCTCGAGCTTCAACAAGCGCGTGGATTTGACTGCCGAGCGGGCCTACACCCTATCGGCGGGAACGCGTGCCATCCTCTCAAAACTGGATACGCCCGTCCAAATCCGCTTCTACAGCACACGCAGCGACAGCCGGATGCCCGTCTTCCTCAAAACCTATGCACAGCGTGTGGAGGATTTATTGGGCGAATTCAGGCAGGCGTCCAAGGGACTGATCGAAATCCAAAAGCTGGACCCAGCGCCCGACTCTGATGCGGAAGACTCAGCCCGTTTAGACGGGATCGAAGGCCAGGCGCGGGTGGAAGGCGAGCCCTTCTACCTTGGATTGAGTGTGAGCATGCTTGATCAGAAGCAGGCCATTCCGTTTTTGGCGCCCGACCGCGAACGGTTGCTCGAATACGATCTGGCACGGGCCATTTCCCGGGTCATCACCACAGAAAAGCCGGTCATCGGGGTGATGAGTCCGCTGCCTTACGGCGGCCAGCCCACAAATCCGATGATGATGCGCATGGGACAGTCCGGCCAGCAGCCCTGGGTCTTCATCAGCGAACTCAAGCGGGACTTCACCCTGCGGGACATCCCGTTTGGTGCGGAGGAGATTCCCAAGGAGGTCAAGGTGCTGGTGCTGATTCATCCCAAGGGCATCAGCGACGCCTCGCAGTATGCGATCGACCAGTTTGTGCTTCGCGGCGGGAAGCTCGTGGCAATGCTCGATCCGCAGGGCGTGCTGGATCGGAGCGGGGCGGGCAACCCGATGGGGATGAACACGGGGAGCCGTTCCACACTGGACAAGCTGCTTCCCGCTTGGGGACTTTCCTTTGAGAGTTCCAAAGTGGTGGCAGACATGGATTTTGTCGGCCGCACCCGGGAGGGCCGTCAGCCTGCAGTGCTCGCGCTGAACGAAAGGGCGACCAACCGGGAGGACATCGTGAGCGCCGAGGCCAACAATCTGATCTTCGCATTCGCGGGGGCGTTCTCGGGCACGCCCGCCGAGGGGCTCAAACAGACGGTCCTGGTGCGTTCTTCGAAGAACTCCCAGCTAGTGGATCCGATGGCCGCGCAGTTTGGCGGCGAGCGGCTCATCAAGGATTTTGTCTCGTCCAACACCGAGCAGGTTCTCGCGTTGCGGTTGACAGGCAAGTTCAAGACGGCCTTTGCCGAGGGCAAGCCGAAGGTTGCGCCCGCACCCGGTGCACCGGAGGAGCCCAAGGATCAGAAGCCGGCGGAAGCGGGTCTCAAGGAGTCCAAGGAAGACGGCGCTGTCTTGTTGATCGGCGATTCGGACTTCATCCAGGACCAGCTCTCGGTGCAGGAAATGATGAATCCCTTCGGCGGACAGCGTATGGTGATGCCGGTAAATTCGAACATCGCCTTCGCACAGAGCTCCATTGAACAGCTGGCCGGCGACAGCAACCTGGTTGCGGTCCGGAGCAGGGCCTCGCGCGAGCGGCAGTTCACCGTGGTCAGGCAGATGCAGGCGAAGGCGGAGTCCGCTTTTCAGGCCAAGATCAAGAGCCTCGAAGGAAGCCTCGCAGAGGCCCAGAACAAGCTCAACGAACTTCAGCGCACCAAGGCGGACAAGGGGGGACAGCGCT
>CANJYI010000311.1 GCA_947478975.1 Chthoniobacteraceae bacterium | reverse complement strand
TAAGCCAAGCCTTTGCCCCGGCGCAGGTGCTCAAGCCCTACGGCTCCGCGCCTTGGGGAAAGGTGTTCGAAGGCAAGCCGGCAGGCTCCTCCGGATCGGGGGTGAGCGGGGCGGAAAGCATCAAGGTGCCCGAAGGTTTCAAGGTCGAGCTGCTGCACACACTTTCCGAAGGCGAGGGCTCTTGGTGCGCGATGTGCGTGGATCCCAAGGGCCGCATCATCGCCTCGGACGTGAACGGGAAAATGGTGCGCATCACGCCGCCCCCGGTGGGAGGCGACCCCAAGCAGACGGTCTTTGAGCCCATCCCCCTCGAAGTGGGCCACGCCAACGGCATGCTTTGGGCGTTTGACGCGCTTTACGTGATGGTTTGCCGGGAGGGCGTCTACGAGGCCGGTTCCGGTGTGTACCGCGTCAGCGACACCAACGGTGACGACGTCCTCGACAAGGTCGAGTTGCTTCGGAAAGTCTCGGGCCAGGGAGACCACGGTCCCCACGCCCTTCTGCTCACCCCCGGCGGCAAGAGCATCACGGTGGTCTCCGGCAACTCCACCAAGATGACGGAGATGCAGCACTACCAGGTCCCGCCCATCTGGAAGGACGATCTCGCGCTCCCCAAGATCACCGGACACGGTTTCATGCTCAACAGCGGAGCACCCGGCGGCTACATCGCCCGGATGTCGCCCGACGGCAAGGACTGGACGCTCGTCTCCTCCGGCCTGCGCAACGAATACGACGCCGCCTACAACCGCGACGGCGAACTCTTCACCTACGACGCCGACATGGAATGGGACCTGACCCTTCCCTGGTACCGTCCCACGCGCGTCTGCCACCTGACCGACGGGGCGGAGTTTGGCTGGCGCAGCGTTTCGGGCAAGTGGCCCGAAGACTACGCCGACTCCCTGCCCCCAGTCATCAACATCGGACGGGGCAGCCCGACGGGGGTCGCCTTTGGTTACGGAGCCAAGTTTCCCGCCAAGTACCAGAACGCGCTCTTCATTGCGGACTGGACCTACGGCAAGCTCTACGCACTGCACATGCGGGAACAGGGCGCCTCGTACGCCGCGGACATGGAGGTTTTCGCCGAGGGCAAACCCCTTCCGCTCACCGACGTGGTGGTCAATCACAAGGACGGCGCCCTCTACTTTGCGGTGGGCTCGCGCAAGGGGAACAGCGCTCTCTACCGCATCGCCTACACGGGCAAGGAAAGCGTGACGGAGGCGGTCCCCACCGGAGACCCCGAAGCCCGCAAGCTCCGCGCACTGCGCCACCAACTCGAAGACTCCTACCACGCCACAGACGCGGAGTCCTTGGAGCTCGCACTTAGAAACCTCGCCAACTCAGACCGGTTTATCCGGTTTGCAGCGCGCACCCTGCTCGAATTCCGGGATCCATCGCAATGGACGACCCGGGCGCTGGCCCTTGCCGAGCCCCAGTCGGTGGTGCAAACGGCGCTGGCCATCGCCCGTTTGGAAAAGAGCGAACATCGGGACGCCCTTTTCTCTAACCTGCTCAAACTGGAGCTGCCGAAGCTGGATCCGACCACCCGCCTCGATGTGGTCCGCGCCCTGCAGGTGGTCTCCCTGCGGTTGGGCGATCCGGAAGGCGCCCAGCGGGAAGGATTGCTTTCCAAACTGCACGCAGCCGTCCCCGCAACGGAGGTCCGATTCAACCAAGAAGCCTCCCAGTTGTTGGTGCGCTGGAACTCGCCCCTTGCCGCGCAAAAGATCTTTGGCCTGTTCCAAAAAGCAGCCAGTCAGGAGGAGCAGGTGAGCTTCGCCGCGTGTCTGCGCCTTGTGAAAGCAGGCTGGCCGGCCGGTTCCCGGGAACAATTCTTCCGCTGGTTCCTGCGCGAAGAATTCAACAAGTCCGGCAATCTGGGCAAGTTCATGGCGGACATCCGCAAAGATTCTATCGCCTCGCTGAGCGACGAGGAAAAGCTCTCGCTCCAGCCCGTGCTGGATGCCAAGCCCGAATCCCGGCCCGCCCCGCCGCTGGCCTCCCGCCTGTTTGTGAAAAACTGGACCACCGACGAACTGGTGGCGCGTGTTGAGCCGCTCATGAAACAGCCGCGACAGCCCGAAAAAGGTGCGGCCCTGTTTCGCGAAACGGGCTGCATCGCCTGCCACGCCTTCAAGGGCGAGGGCGGTGCGGTCGGACCGGATCTGACCCTGCTGGGCGGCCGCTTTTCGGTGCGCGAAATCATCGAAAGCATGACCGAACCCAGCAAGGTCATCAGCGACCAATACGGGACGGTCAACGTGCAGCTCAAGGACGGCACGTCCCATTTGGGACGCCTCGTCAACGAAGGCCCCGACCTCGTCCAGATCCAGGAGAATCTCTTCGTCCCCTCGGACGTGCGCGACTTCTCCCGCAAGGACGTGGCCAAGCTGGAGGTGTCGCCCATCTCCCTGATGCCTCCCGGCCTGATTAACACCTGCCACCCCGAAGAGGTGGCGGACTTTGTCAGCTGGCTCATCAGCGGCCTGAAATAACGCAGCCCAGGCCCGCTCAACTCTGCGAGCGGGCACAGGAAGCCGATAGCAGGAAATCCGGTACGACGGCGGGCTTAGAGGATGCGGCGAAAACCGCCGCAACCTTTCCGCTTGGGGGGTGTTTCTGAAAGGGAACCCCTTTCCTCCTATGCCCAGCCCTCTTACTCGAGGGAAGCTGCTCCTTCTGGGAACACTCCTTCCTTTCTTTTTCAGCCCCACGGTTGCCAACAGCGTCCCCCCCGAAAAAGCCGCTCCCACCGCAAAATCGGCCAAGGCCAAGCGGGCGGAGAGGGGCAAAAAGGACGGACAGGCGGAGGCTCGCCCAAATGTCGACCTTCACCCCTCGCTCCCCGCAAACCCATGGCATGTGTGGAGCGACTCCGAGGGCCACACGGTCAAAGGGGAATTGCTCTACGTGGACGGAAACCACGTCGGGATCAAAACCGAGGCGGGCCAGTTCCACAGGCTCAACCTGACGAAGCTGATTCCCGGAGACGCCGAATTTGCCCGAAAGGCGGCCCGGCTCCTGCCCGGACCAAGCGTGCCTGCGGCAGCCGCCGCGGCCAAAGTCGACGCCCTCGTGGACGCCGGCCTTGAAAAAAGTGGGGGCAAGCGAAACCCTCCCGTCGCCGAGGACCAGTTTGTGCGCCGACTTTATCTGGACGTCGCGGGACGGATTCCCACCGCAGCCGAATTGCTCGGCTATCTCAACGACAAGACTCCGGACAAGCGCAGCCGGCTCATCGACAAGCTCCTCTCCTCCGACGGCTACAATTCACAGTGGTTTGACTGGCTGGGCGACATGCTCCGCCTCAAGGACGACTACGGCAAGGGCGTCAAATCCTACGTCTATCAGGAATGGCTCAAGGAACAGATTGCCGCCAACCGCCACTGGGACGCGCTCATCTATGACCTGATGACGGCCGAGGGTCGGCTCACCAGCACCGGCCCCGTCGGGTACCTGCTCCGGGACAGGGGCATGCCGCTGGACAATCTTTCCAACACGCTCACGACCTTTCTGGGGGCCAACGTCGCCTGCGCGCAGTGCCACGATCATCCCATAGCCAGCTGGACCCAGCGCAACTTTTTTGAAATGGCCGCCTTCTTCGGCGCCACCGAACAGGGCTTCTCCAAACAGGACGCAAGAAAGGCCACCAAGGGCCTCGATCTGGATAAAAAAGTCGCACAGCGAGTCCTTGGCCCAAACTTCGCGCAGGTTGACACCCTTCCGGCAAACAAACTGACCTTCCCCAAGGACTACAAATACGAGGACGCCAAGCCCGGGGGGGAAGTCCATCCCAGGCTGATTACCTGGAGCAAGGCTGATGAGAAAAGCCCCGCCTACACCGGCGCAGGTCTGGGCGCTCCCGCGCAATGGCGCGACCAGTTTGCCGTGTGGCTCACCCATCCGGACAACCCGCGTTTTGCAGCAGCGATCGCCAACCGCGTTTGGAAGAAGTTCTTCGGCCTTGGGGTGCAGGAGCCAATCACGGATCTGGACAACCTCAACGAGGCGGTCAATCCGGAGCTGCTCCAGCATCTGGCTGCTGAAATGAAACGGGTCCACTTCGACCTGCGCGAATTCCAGAAAATCGTCCTGCACACCAAGT
>CANJYI010000310.1 GCA_947478975.1 Chthoniobacteraceae bacterium | reverse complement strand
TCTGGGCTCCCCGGGGAAGGTGGTACGCCCCCTGAGCGAGCAGGAACAGGCGGGGCTTGCCTCCTGGGCCGAGCGTTACGTGATTCTCAGCCAGGCTTATCTGGAGGGCATTCCGCAGTTGGTCGCGCCCCCCCTGCCCGCCGTGCCATCCTCCTAGTGCGCCCACTTGCCTTTTTCACCTCCAAACACCACAGCCATGCCCACCTCACCCTTGCCTGCAAGCCTCCAGCACACACTGCAAACCGCGCCCCTCACCCAAGCGCTTCAGGCGGTGCTCCACCACTTTGGCTGCCAGGCCGGCACCTACCACCAGTTGCAGGAGGGAATGCTCCAGCTGATGGCCTCCCTGCACATCCCCCCTCCCGTCGTCTCGCTGATCCAGCAGGTGCCCCTCGGCAAAGGCCTCGCCGGCCTCGCCGCAGAACGGAGGGAACCAGTCTCGCTTTGCAATCTCCAGACGGACACCTCGGGCCAGGCCAGGCCGGCGGCAAAAGCGACGGGCATGGAAGGCTCGGTCGCAGTCCCTGCGATCGGACCCGACGGCACCCTGTACGGAGTGCTCGGAATCGCCAAGGCGTCCGCCTACGACTGGAGCGATACAGAAAAAGCGGCCGTCTGCGCCGCTGCGGCTCTGATGGGCGCGCGCTAAACCCGCCCCCACGCAGCTACTTTGCGGCGACCAGCGCGACCAAGGTGAGGCGCTTGCCCTTCGCAAAGTTCCAGCCCTCCGCTTCAAAACGCTTCGCTGACCCCTCGCCCCCGGCTGGCTTGATGGCCTCCGCCTCCTCCCTTTTGAGAATGCAAACCCGCGAACCTGGTTTGGCGAGCCACTCCGCGACCTGGTCGGGGGCGATCCTTTCGACATAACCCGTGACGGATCCGCGCAGGCCCCAGATGAGGGAAGGCTCCTCGTAACCCACCAAGGCGACCGCGGTGGAGGCCGCCAGTTCAGGACGCACCTTGTCCAGGATTGCCTCGGTCACTGAGAGCGTTCGCACCAGAGGGAATACGAGCACGGGGACCAACGCGAAAACGGCGAGCGTTATTTTACCCACCCTCAGGGAGAGGGTGGCAGGCTTGTGCTCCCTCCACCAGAGGGCCACCAGCAGCGCAAGAAAGGGGAAGGCTGGCAGGGTGTAGTGGGGCAGCTTAGTCCGGCTCAGGGTGAAGATCACAAAGACAAGGAGCACCCCGGACATGAGGTAACTTGTCTCGGGCGTGGGGCGGCGCCAGTGGAACCGCCATGCCGCGGGCAACCAGTACGACCAAGGGGCAAAACTCGGAAAGAGGGTGAGAAAATAGAAGGGCAGGGAGGCGATGTACCCCAAAAGATTTTTCGCCCCGTGCCCCTCCATCGAAACCAGAGAACGCGCGACGACATGCTTGCCGAGGCCGACCGAAGCGAATTCACCATGGGTCAGCACCAGGGCCGGCACCCCCCACAGGCACACCACCCCAAGCATGAAAAGGGCGCCCACAGCCCAATCCAACACGCCGGGCAGGCGGGTGGCGAAGGGCCCCTGTACGGCGCGGCGGCGCTGCCAGGCCGCCCACCCCACCATGGCGATGGGGATCCATGCGATCGGACCCTTTGCCAGAAAGCCCAGCGCCAGCGCCCCCCAGAAACCCAGCGCCAGCACGCGCTTCTCCGGCCTGCGCAACCACTCCCAGCCACTCCACGCAGCGAGCACCACGCACAAAACCATCGGCGGATCCGCCACCGCGGCCCGTCCGTGCACGAACACCTGGACACAGGTGACAAAAATCAGGGCCGCCAGATAGCCGGTGGCACGGCTCGCCAGCGCGCTGCCCCAGAGCGCCAGCGCCAGTGCGGCAGCCCCCATGCAGACGGCAGCCGGCAGCCGCGAGGCAAACTCGTTGTCGCCCAACAGCCTGTAGCAGGCAATCTGCATCCAGTAAATCAGCGGCGGCTTGTCGTAGCGGGCCGCTCCATTGAAGGTGGGGACGATCCAGTCTGTCCGGGGCAGGTGCCCCCCCAGCAGACTCGCATAGGCGGATTCAAGCCACTGCACCGCGGCGGACGGAGCCTCCGGCGGAGCCACGTTGAACGCGGGCACGGTCTGGTCCGCCCGCTGCATCATCTCGCGGGCCGCCTCTGCAAAGCGGGGTTCATCCCGGTCAATGAGCGGCAGACTCTGATTGCCCAGGCAAAACAAGACCACCGTGACGCAAAACAGCGCACACAGCGCAACGGTGGAGGGGCGCTCGGAACGGGATTTAAGGGGGGCCATGAGTGGAAACGAGTTTCGCAGGGAGGCGGGAATGATGGATTAGAAAACGGTTTGGCTTGGACAGCGCAGGCGACCGTGGACTGTATCTGTTGCGATGTCCAAGCCACCCCTAAATCCTGCATCCAGCCGGAAAGCGCCATTTCTTTTATCCGTCCGGGCTTTGTGGCTGGCGGCCGTGTGCTCCGCGGTGGCGCTTTGGGGAGCCTTCCATGTGGATGCGGCGGTGCTGGAATTTGTGCGCAACCATTCCAATGGGTGGAGTCGCTCGTTCGCGCGTCAGGTGAGCATCTGGGGGGACTGGTACGGGATTGCTGCCATCGGGCTGTTCGGCTGGTGGCAGGCCCGGCGCAAAAACGCGCAGCAGTGGAAGCGGCTCTGGCTTGTCATGGGCATTTGCGGGGCGTTGGGCGGTCTGGGCGCGAACGTGATCCGGACGCTCAGCGGCCGGGCGCGCCCCAACGGCGGCGCCGTTGCCGGGTGGTACGGCCCCTCCAAGGGCCTGAGTCTGGCCAAAAGCTCGCACGCATTTCAGTCCTTCCCCTCCGCGCACACGGGCGTGGTGGCGGGGTTCTGCGCTCCCCTCGGCTGGGTGGCGCTGCGCAGTCGCCGGCGGAAAAGCATGCGTCTTGGGCTGATCGTTTCTCTCGCGGGCACCGCACTCATGGCTTGGTCCCGGGTTTGGGTCGGTGCACACCACCTCTCCGATGTTCTGGCGGCCTCCCTGCTGGGCTGGGGAATCGCCCTTGTCTGGCTGCACTACCGTGCTCCGGAGCTCACCCTGGACTCCAAGAAGCCCGATGCCGGCAAGCCCTCCTGAACAACGGCCACCGCCGCCGCCGCCCCACTTCAGGGAAGCGTTGGGCTTTTGGATCCGGCTGGGCTTCATCAGCTTTGGCGGTCCTGCCGGACAGATCGCGATCATGCATGCGGAACTGGTCGAGCGGCGACGCTGGGTCAGCGAAGCCCGGTTTCTGCACGCCCTCAACTACTGCATGCTACTGCCCGGCCCTGAGGCCCAACAGTTGGCAACCTATCTCGGCTGGTTGCTCCACAAGACCCCGGGTGGCATTGCCGCCGGCGCGCTGTTTGTGCTGCCGTCGGCGCTTCTTTTGTGGGGGCTGAGCTGGGCGTACGTCGCGTTTGGCTCGCTACCGTGGATGACGGGGTTTCTGTACGGCCTCAAGCCGGCCGTGCTCGCCATTGTCGCCGCCTCGGTTTGGCGGATTGGCTCACGGGCGCTCAAAAGCCGCCTCCTGTGGGGAATTGCAGGAGCCGCGTTTGCCGCTCTGGCCTTGCTGAAAGTCCCCTTCCCATGGGTCCTCGCAGGCGCCGGCCTGACGGGGCTTCTGGGCGGGCGTCTCTGGCCTGCCGCCTTTGCCCAACGCCACACACCTACGGAAAACGCCCCTGCTTCCGCCCTTCCGAATGGCGTTGCCGAACCGGCCGCCGGCGCCCGGCACCCACGCTCCGTTCCTTCGTTCTGGGACAGCTCACACGTCGTGGCGGCCTGGCTGGCTGTCTGGTGGGCGCCCGTGCTTCTTGCGGGCTTCCTTCTGGGCTGGGGACACGCCGTCTTTGCGCAGGGCGTTTTTTTCAGCAAGGCGGCCATGCTCACCTTCGGGGGCGCCTACGCCGTGCTTCCGTACGTCGCACTGCAGGCGGTCGACCATTTCCACTGGCTTACCGGCCCCCAGATGTTGGACGGCCTGGGCCTGGCGGAGACCACTCCGGGCCCGCTGCTGATCGTGCTGCAGTTTGTCGGCTTTCTCGGCGGCTGGAACCAGCCGGGGAGCCTCCCTCCCTTGCTTGCTGCAACCCTTGGCGCCTTCCTCTCGACTTGGGCAACCTTTGCGCCCTC
>CANJYI010000309.1 GCA_947478975.1 Chthoniobacteraceae bacterium | reverse complement strand
CAGTGGCTGGAATTCGTCATCGGCATCGAGCCGATCGCCAGAGACCGCCTGATGGATTGCCTTCTGGACTATGTGGACGGCGACAACATCACCCGCCCCAACGGCCAGGAGGACTCCCCCACCTACCATCCAGCCAACCGCATGATTCAAAACTTGGACGAGCTCAAACGGATTCCGGGGCTGGAACCCCTCACCACCTATCCGGGCTGGAAGGATCTGTTGACGCTCGAGAGCACCGGTCCGCTGGATCTCATGGAGATTCCCGAGGAACTGCTGCGGCTGCTGCCCGGTTTTGGGGAAACGCAGGTGCTTCGGTGGCTGCAGATCCGCGCCGGACAGGACCAGGTGCTGCACACAGAGGACGACCCCAAGTACACGGGAGGGGAGCAGGTGCGGGCAGCGCTGGGTATTGGCGAGAAACAATGGGCGCGTCTGTCCACCCTGGTGACGGTGAATGACCGGACGGTGCGCATGGTTTGTGAGGGCTACTCCGGAAAAGTCGTTCGACAAGTGCAGGTGGTTGTACGAAAAGGCACGGGGAACCCACAGATACGTTCTTGGACCGAATGAAAACCCGCAATAGCGCAGTGATAGCGCAACTGGCCCCGGCCCCCGAAGGGTGGCGGGCGGAGACAGCGGGCGGCGTGTGTGCGGGTGCCACGATCGCAGAGGTTTGCGACAAACTGCCGCCCGGCATCGGGGTGTCCCTGTTGCTGCCTTCCAGCGCGATTGTCACCGAACGCTTTGTTTTGCCTGAGGCGCCCCGGGAAGACTTGTTAGCGATGGCCCAACTGCAGTTGGAAAAATTATTGCCCTACACGGCGGAAGATTTTGTCTTCGATTTGGAGGAGCTCGGCGCCGCGGAGGAAGGGGTGCGGGTGCTGGCGGTCACGGTGCCCCTTGCCGAGTTGAAGCGGTGCGCTGAACCGCTCCGTGCCTCTGGGCGTCCGCCCGCCGAGGTAGGGGTGTTCGCCGTTCAGGTGGCCCGCAGTTTTGCCGGCAAGGGGGTCGTGCTTGCCTTGTGGCGGGAATGTTCCATCCCCGTGCTGATGGTGGCTGTGGATGGCAAGTTGGTCTGGCTGGAGGGTCTGCTCACCGAGGGGGCCGCGCCCGACCCTACGGAGATCGAACGCAGCCTGCTGGGTGCCGAGTTGGCGGGCGCCATGCCGGGCCCGGTGGCAGTGGCCCGTGTCAGCGTGCCCGAATGGGTCTCGCAGGTGCGGGCGGTTCTTCCGGGAGTGCCGGTGGAGGACGCCGAGATTGTGCCGGTGGACAAGATTTCAGGCAACTGGGTGCCGGCCTCCTGGTCGGCGGAGGAGCAGGGCCGCCAGAAGCAGGGGCGTTTTGTGCACCGCCTGCAGTGGGTGTTTACCGCTTACGCGGCGGCGCTGGCGTTGGGTTTTGGCTGGCTGGCCTTGGAGAAAAAGAAGGTGGGCAAGATGGATTCGGAAATCGCCGAGCTCCAGCCCAAGGTGGAGCTGTCCAATGCGCGCCAGACAAGGTGGCGGGCGCTGGAGGCTGCGGTGGAGCCTTCCCGGTACCTGGTGGAGGTCCTGCACCAGATCGCCCGGAGCATCGGGGCGGCGGACATCCGCATTACGGAATTTCAGATGAGCCCCAAGGAGTTCGCTTTTTCGGGGGAGGCGGCAAACGTGGCGGAGGCGATCGAGTATGTCGGCCGCTTGCGCAAGGAGCCGGAGCTTGGGGGGTTTAAGATCGATTCACCCAACCCCAACATCCTGCCCAACGAAAGGGCGCAGTTCCGCGTAAGCGGGCGGGTAGATTTGCCGGGGGCCAAGCGATGAAACTAAGCGAGCTGTCTCAGAGTGAAAAGCGCCTGGTGGGGATTGTCGCCGTGCTGGTGGCTGTGCTCGTCAACGTGCTGGTGTTCCAGTTTTTTTCCAAAACCCGGGTGCAGCTCAACGCCCAGCTCGAGCAGAAGGCCACCCTTGCAAGCAGCCTGCGCGAACTGGAGGCGACCGCCCCCATGTGGGAGCAGCGGGCGCAATGGCTCCAAAAGGCCCAGCCCAAGCTCGGAAGCGAGCAGACCGAGGGGAATGCACTCCTCACGTTCTTGAAGGAAAGCGCCTCAAAGCACGGCCTGACCCTTGCAAAGCAACAGCTGGCCTCCGCCAAAACAGAGGGCGGGATCACCGCAGTTCCCGTCCAGTTTGAGTTTAAGGGCCCCTGGCGCGGCGTTTGCGCCTTCTTTGCAGAGTTGCAGGCCCCAGACCGTTTTCTGGTGGTCCAGCAGTCTCGCATGCGGGTGGATCCCGCCGACGCCACACAGATGCTGTGCGACTGCACCGTCGCCAAATGGTTTGCCGCACGCTGATGAAAGTTTCATCCCCAGACTCCGCTTTCTCCTTGTCCTGCGCAGCCGCGCTTTTCTGGGCTGCAGGCGCCCTTTTTGCGCAGGAGCCCGCCCCGGCGGCCCCCGCTGCGAACGTCGTCGCCTCGGAAGAACTCTCCGTGGCGGCGGAGCTTCCCGACAAAGCGGCGAAGGCGCCCCCGGCCAAGGCCGCCGGGGTGGAGCTTCCCAAGCCGTTTCCCGTGGCGCGCTACGCTGCCCTCTTGGAAAAGTCTCCCTTTGCCGTGGCGACCGCCGCTCCGGAGGCCGCCCCTCCGGCTGAGAACTTTGCGACAAATTTCGTCATCACCGGCCTTGCGAAAAACAGGGGGGCTGATGGCAAGGAAGTCCACACCGTCTTTGTGCGCTCGCGTGACCTCTCCACCCGGTTGGTTTTGACTGGGGACAAGCCGAGTGATGAGGGCATTTCGGTTGTTTCCGTCGAAGAGGCGGCCGTGGCTGCCAAGTCGGTGGTTATTCTCAAAAAGGGTTCCGAGACGGGCCGGGTCGAATTTGACCACGCAGCCCTCGCCGCGAGTGGCGGCGGCGGAGGGCAGCCGCCTCCCTCTGGTGTGCAACCGGGCAAGCCCGGTGCCCCGGGCGGCAAGGCGCCCACAAGTTCAGCCGCGCGTCCGGCAATCCCCCGGCCCGGAATGAGTGGCGTACCGCGTCCGGGTGCGTCCCTGACCCCCCCGGCCCCCGCCGGAGCCGCACCGGGAGCCGCACCGGGAGGCCAGGAGTTGCGCCGCCGCGTGCGACCCATTCAAGGCGCCCCCGGCTCGACACCGGAGCCGCAGTAGTTCTGAAGTCTGGGAGCAGGCTGGGACACGGCCCTTGGTGCCGAGGCAGGCGCGGTGTGCTCGGCGTATGGAGGGACCTTTTGGAAAATTAGCGTTCAATTCAAAGAAAAGGACGTAATTTATCGCCAATGACAACCAGCTCCAGTGACCGTCTCAGGGCCCATTACCAGCAACTGAGGCTCCTGAGTTGCGATCAGCTTTGGACGCGCGAGGTCCCTGCATTTGACGTGGCACCTCCTCCGGAGCGCATGCAGTTGGTTTCGGTGGTCCGGGCGGTGGGGGTGGTCTTTTCGGAAACAGGCTCCCCGGCACAGAAGCTACAGGCCCGAAACTGGCTGCGCGGGCTGCTTTCCGATCCCGCAGAGAAGGTGAGGCGCTATGCAATGGCCGCGCTCCCAAAACTTGGCGCGGGCGAGGCGGAGGAGCACGAGTTGCTTGCACTGGTGGGCAAGGCCGCGAGCGAACGGGAGGACAGGGCGCTTGTGCAGACCTTAAGCAGGATTGGCGGCAAGGCTACTCTCGAATTGGGCGCTGCGGAACAGGGCGGCCGCCTTGGCGTGTCCGTACAGCAGGTGAAGGCGAACGTTGCCCGAAAAGAGGGCGCCGGCTCGCTGGCTTTGGACGCCCCACTCAAAAAGCTCGAGGGCATCCGGGTGGCGCTGCAATGCCGCAGCGGGCTGACAGCTTTCGTCGTCGAGGAACTCAACCAGTCCGCGGCGCTGAAGGGTGTTTTCCGGATCGGCCGCCAGGATGCGGAGAGGATCGAGCTTGTTCCAGAGAAGGTGTTTTCGCTCAACAACATCTACGGGCTCCGGTGTTTCAGCATGCTGGTTTTTCCGCTCGGCGAGCTTCCCTTGCGGGACGGCCCCGACTCGCCCCTGGATCCGCGCGCGCTGGCCGCCATCATCGCCTCTGGGCCCGCCCGCCATATCATGCAGTCTTTCACCGAGGGAACGGTGCGCTACCGGCTGGAAT
>CANJYI010000308.1 GCA_947478975.1 Chthoniobacteraceae bacterium | reverse complement strand
TCCCAAAGCCCCCTGCCGCTGACCCGCTTGAAAAACCGGCTGAAGGCCGCCGGGCTCATCGCAGCCGCAGCCGCAACCTCCCCCAGTGAAAGCCCGGGATTGCGGAAATCCGCCATCAGGTGTGCGTAAGCGCGGCCCATCCGGGAGGTGGCCTCCTCGGTGGCGGCCACGGAGCAGCCCTCCCCCGCAAGCCTTCTCGCCCGGCTGTAAGCAAGCTCTCCCAAAACCTGGAGCAGACAGAGCACCGCGGCGTGCCCATTTAAGCTGGGCATGGTCTGGAGCAACTCCCCCGCGTGTCGGGCGTGGGGGCCCTCAAAAACCAACCCCCGACGGGCCCTCCCGAAGAGGCTCCGCACGGCCCGCATTTCGGGTAGCTCCAGCAGGGCCTCCCCGGGAAAGGCGGCGGGAAACTGGACCACAACCGCCCGGCTCAGACGCTCCGCAAACGGCCCGCCCTGGCTGTGCCAGAAATGGGGTAGGCCGGGCCCAAGGAGGGCCAGGTCACCCGCCTTAAACGGCTCGATACTGTCTGCTACAAAGCGCCTTCCCTCCCCCTCGAGGATCAGCGTCAGCTCCCATTCGGGATGAAAGTGCCAGTCCGCATCGAAGGCCGGCTGTGCGATGTTGAGTACGTGCAAGGCGCGGCCTTCTCCGGGCTCGATACGCTCGTATTTCGGCTTCATATGCGTTCAGATTGCCCTAGGGAAGTCTTTCCCAAGGTTCCGGAGCAACAGTTGCACAATATCAGGAAATCAGAAGGCAGAATCCGACCAACGTCCTCGGGCATTCTGCATCCATGTCTAGTTCCCCGAATCCCACGGCCTACCAGTCCTTCCGCAACCTTCCGCCCCTCGCCGGGCTCGCCACCTTCGAAGCGGCGCAGGCACCGGGCCTGTCCGTGGAGGCCTGCGTCAACCGGCTCAAGCGGCTTCACTGGGGCTTCCGCCGCCTGCACCAGATCTTTGTGCACAGGCTCGTGAGCGAACCGGTGTACGAGCTCAAGATGGCGTTCAGCCTGCACGCGCACTACTGCGCGGAACACGCCGCCGCTCTGCGCTCGCGGGTGGCCGAAATGCGGGAGCCCCCCCTCGGGCTGGACCATGTGCCCGACGCGGCCCTTGACCTGTTTTTTGACGAGGTGCTTTCCGCCCCCGACACGGCTGCCCTTTTGAGCGGCATCTATCGGCACGCCCTTCCGGCGCTGCTGGGTGCGCTGGAGCGCTACACCGCCGCGACAAACCCCCTGGTGGATCATCCGTCGTTGCGGGTCTGCCGGTTCGCGCTCTTGGAGGTCCGCGAGATGGAGGAGTACGGTCGGCGCGCGCTGGAGTGCTTCCGCGTGGAGGAGGCGGAGATTCCCGCAGCATCGACGGCGAGCCTTTCGCTGCTGCTTGCGCAGGCGGGAGGCTTGGACGGGAGCGCACCGCGCGCGGCGGGCGAACCCCGGCGGGCGGGCGCGGCACGTCCTTATGTCTTCAACCCGGTTCCCGCCAGGGATGAGCGGTTTTCGGATCCCTACAACATGGGGGTGCACGCCGAGGCGTTCCTGTATGACAACACGCTCCCTGCGGCGCCTAAGACGCTCATGATGTTCTACAAACGGCTACGCGAAATCGATGTGCCGGAGGTGATCGCCTCCATTCTGGCCGAAACCTCCGGGAAACCGTGGGCCTATTCGGTCGACATGACGCGCCAGCTTTGGGACGAGGCACGCCACGCGATGATGGGGGAGGTGGGTTTTTTGAAGGCGGGTGTGGATTGGCGGCAGCACGTGCCGATCAACTTCACCTGGTCGCTGGCGTTGAACACCCAGCTCAAGGCCATCGAACGGCACGCGGTCCTGTACTTCATCGAACAGGGGCTCATGCCCAAGACCGGCAAACGCTTTGAGTGGGAGGTTGGCCTCGCCTCCGGCGATCCGTTTGCCGCGCTCGCACAGGATTTCGACTGGGCCGACGAGGTCCTTCATGCGCGGATCGGCCGCGACTGGTATGTGCGCGACATGGGAGACTCCAAGGCCGCAACCGCCTACGGCGACGAATGCTGGCTGCGCGTGCTCATCGACTGGGAAAAGTACCGGACGGAGGGCCTCACCGCGCACGAAAATTGGTGGCCGGGCCTTTACAGCGCCTGGTGCGCTGCGCACGCAATGGAGCCGGACCCGCGCGTGCTGGCCTACGCCACTAACTACTCCCAAAAGCGAGCGGATTTGCGCGAACTCACTGCGTCGGCTTAAATGAAAACCCATTCGCCCAAACCGCACATTCTCTGACCATGATTGATTTAAAACCCTGTGCCGTCGTCACCGGTGCCGCGCGCGGAATCGGCCGCGCCCTGGCCGTGCGCCTCGTGAAGGAAGGCTACCGCGTCGTGCTCAGCGATGTGGACGAGACCGTCCTGTTGGAGACCGCCCGCGCGCTTGGCTCGCCGGATGCCGTTCCGTTTCAAGCCGACGTTAGCTCCGCCGCTGACTGCGCTCGCCTTGCTGCGTTTGCAGGCACGCCGGGCGGCATCGCGTTGTGGATCAACAACGCAGGCCTTGCACGCCACCGTGCAATCGTCGACTACACCGAGGCGGAGATCGAGCTCATGCTGTCGGTCAACCTCAAGGGGACGATCCTCGGAAGCCAGGCTGCGCTGCGGGTGATGGCCCCCAGGCAGACAGGCCACATCATCAACATCATCTCCACCGCGTCCCTGCGCGGCATTCCCTCGGAGACCGTCTATTGCGCTGCGAAGTGGGGAGTGCGCGGCTTCACGCAGGGACTTCGCGAGGAGGCCGCCGGCGTGGGGGTACGGGTCACCGCGCTGCTGCCGGGCGGGGTGGACACCGGATTTTGGAAGGACGCCGTTTCGCGGAGCATGCCGACGGAGGACTTTCTCACCGCCGAACAGGTGGCTGACGCGGTGGTGGTGCTTGCGCGGATGGAGGCGTCCGTCGTGCCGCAGGAGTTGGTGTTGCGCGCCCTCAAGGACCGGGACTTCGCCCATGTCTAAGTCCAAGGCCCAAAGCAGCGTGAAACATCCGTTCCGGACCGTGGAAATTTCGGACCCGGCCTTGGAGACCGACGGGCTCCGTTGGGTGACGGTGAAAAGCCGGGCCCTCGCTCAGCGGTGCGACGCCTGCGTGTTTGAGTGCCCGGGCGCGGCGGAGGCCGGCCCCGTGCCGGTGGTCATCCTGCTGCACGGCGTCTATGGAAGCCATTGGGCGTGGGCGCTCAAGGGAGCTGCGCACCGGACCGCCGCCCGGCTGGTTTCCGAGGGGGTGATCCGGCCCATGGTGCTGGTGATGCCCAGCGACGGCTTGTGGGGGGATGGGAGCGGCTACCTGCCGCACCGGACCCAGGATTTTGAGCGTTGGATTGTCGAGGAGGTGCCGTTGGTTGCCCGGTTGGCTTCGCCCGCCTGCTCTGCGGAATCGCCTGTGCTGATCGCGGGTTTGTCGATGGGGGGGTTCGGGGCGCTGAGGCTTGCCGCCAAATACCCGGGGAAATTCGCCGCAGCCTCCGCCCATTCCGCAGCCACGCATTTTGACCAGCTGCAACCCTTCGTGGAGGAGCCTCCCGCGACATTCACAGTGCTCGAGGAGGATTGTTCGGTGCTCGACCAGATGCTCCGTTCGAGGGAATCGTTGCCGCCCATCCGCTTCGACTGCGGGCGGGAGGACGTCCTGCTGGACGGCAACCGCCAGCTGCACGAGGCGCTGGTTGCGGCCGGCGTGCCGCACACCTACGAGGAGTTTTCCGGCGGTCACGAATGGCCCTACTGGACCAGGCACTTGGAGGACACGCTCCGCTTTTTCGAGAGCTGTCTGGCGCCCCGGTAGGGCGCGTTCAATCAGATCCAAACGCGGCAATGGAAACTCGCCGCCCCTCCAGAAACAGCCTGTAAACCACTTGTTAGGAGCTGCATTCGCAGATTAAACAGATGCTCTCAGATGTTGATTACAGTTTCTGCGCAGCTGTGGAACTCTGCGTCATCTGTGACGGTATGAAGTCATGCAGCAACCAGCGCTGGGCAAGCCGAAGCGGTTGAGCCAATGTCCTTGTTGGAACCCGTGAGTGCTTTGCAACACGCTCGGGTGGCCGAAGGTCCAAAGGTTCGATGATGTCGCTGAGCTAACTGCT
>CANJYI010000307.1 GCA_947478975.1 Chthoniobacteraceae bacterium | reverse complement strand
GGGGAGTCCAAGGTGGCGTGGACGATGGTGAAATTGCGCACCAAGCGGGAAAACTTCAGCGAACGCAGCCAGTCCTTTTGTTCCTGGGTCAGGCGGTCGCGGGTCCACTGAATCGCACGGGCGGCCAGCGGGTTGAAGTAGGCAAGGTCGCTGTCTTCGGAGGCCTGTTCGTCGTGGTTTCCCTTCACCACGGGGCAGCCAAGTTCCTGCACAATTTCCATGCAGGCGACCGGGTCCGCGTTGTAGCCAACGATGTCCCCCAAACACACAAAATCAGTCGCTCCTTCAGCACGGGCGTCAGCCACGACGGTCTGGAAGGCCTCCAGATTGGCATGAATGTCGCCAAAAATTGCGTAACGCATGGGGGTGGGTGGACGGAACGGAATGGAAGGGGTGGGCTATGAGCCCCGCAGCCGTGCAAGTTGCGCGTGCGCTCCTTTTAACGGGGTGCATGCGTGCCGCTGGGGCCGAGGGCGGGAGGTTGACTGTAAACCCGAGAGGCTTCTGGAACAGCCAATTTTTCCTCTAGTTGCCGTAAAAGTCGCACTAAATTTGGGAGGCGCTCCTGTTCCCCCTCCAGATAAAGCGCGCGGAGCTGCGCGTAGGCCTCGCGTTCCTTGTCTGGCACCTTTGCCAGTTCGTAGGCAGCCATGCGCCGCAGAAACCTCAGGGCGCCCGGCTTTTTGGCTGCTTCCGTAAAGGCTGCTGCCGCCCGCGCCGGATCGTCTCTGCGGCGGCTGTACAATTCACCCAGGCGCTGCCAAAGGGTTGCGCTTTCGGGATTAAACACCAGTCCCGCCTTCAGGAAATCCTCCCCGATCTGCACGTACTCCAGCTCCGCGACCCGCCGGAGGGCCGCCACCGGCTGCTGGCGGACGTTGAGCCGCATGGAGTGGGAGGCGTCGTAGGCCATGTGAAAATGGGCCATTTCCCAAAACACCACGGCCCTAGGCTGCAACTGGGTTGCCGCGTGCAGCAGCATCTGCATGCGGGGCCATTCCGTCCGGTCGAAGGCGGAGCCGGCCCGGATCCAGAGCAGGTCTGCCATCAGGGCCCGAAAGCCGCTCAGGGCCGCCACAAAACCGGTCTGGCCGAGCTGGGTCCGCGTCTGCCCGGAAAGGGTCGCGAGCTGGAAGCCCGCGCCGCGCTGGGCGGCAAGCAGATGGTGTTCGGCTGCCGTCTTAAAGCTGCCAAAAGCCGCCAGTAGACCGACAATGCACAGCGCCTTTTTCACAGCTCGCGTGTCGAAAAAACAAGCTGCGCCAGAAGGAAGTACACTAGAATGTACATCCCCCCAAACCCCGCCACCTGCCAGAAGAGCAGGGCCGGAAGGGCCGTGCCGACGGCGATTTCATCCACCACGTTGAAGAGTTGCAGGTCGGGGAAAGCCAGCGCCATTCCCGCCACCAGGACTTTGAGCAGCGGGGAGGCCTGTCCGCCGGCGAGCCACGCCTCCCGGGCAATGCCCTGCACGTGGCCGATGAGGTACACCACAACGGAGGTGAGCACCGTGAAAACCGAGGAGCTCGCCAGCGTTGAAAGCAGGAGCGTCAGCGTCGAGCACAGCATGGCCTTGAGCAGAATCAGCGCGATGCCGGGGAGCAGATTCATCTGGAAGGTCGCCGCCCGGATCTCCGCAACCGCCGCAGGAAGGTTTTCGGGCGAGAGGTTGCGCGCCAGTTCGGCGATTTCCTGTTGTTCGCGAATGGCGAGGACTCCGGCGAACAGGAGGCTCATGAGAAGGACCGAAAGCCCCAGCAACAAAAACACCCCGTACAGCTTCCCCAGAAGATACTCAAACCGCGAGACCGGTTTGGCCAGAATGGTATAGAGGGTCCTGTCCTCCATGTCCTTGGGAAGCAGGTTGGCCGTGCACAGCAAGCCCAGCAGCCAGCTGAAAATGCTCATCGCCCCGAGTCCGACGTCCTTCAAAACCTGCAAGGGGTTTTGGAAGCTGAACTGCACGGTGAAGAGCGAGCTGCCGATGATTAAAAACGCAAAAAGCAGCAGGAAGTAGAACACCTTGAGCCGCACCAGCTCCAGAAAGGTGTTGTGGGACAGCGCCCAGATCCGGCGCAGCGAAAGCGAGAATGGGTTTTGGGCCTGGTTCATAAGGGGCTCAGGGGCGTCAGGGGATGGACGTGGAGGGGCTCAAAAGCCGGTTCAGCTCCGGTGCCGGGTGACATCCAGGAAAAACTTTTCCAAGTCCGTCCGTGCGCCGCGCTGGGACACCACCTGTGCCCCGGAGGCGCGGCTCATCGCACCCAGGCTTTCAAGCAGCGCCGGCGTGGCGTTTTCCAGCACCAGCTCGATCTGGTTCTTTTTCCCGGCCAAATCGTCAATGCGTCCCTCCGCGAGCAGCTCGCCCCGGTCCATGATGCCGATCCGATCGCAGATCTCCTGCACCTGCCCAAGCAGGTGGGAGCAGAGCAGCACCGTGATGCCGCGTTGTTTGCATTGTAAAATCAGGTCCCGGATCGCGTGCGCCCCAGCCGGGTCCACCCCCGCAGTGGGCTCGTCGAGCACCAGCAGCCTGGGTTCCCCGAGCAGCGCCTGGGCCAGCCCAATGCGTTGGAGCATGCCCTTGGAGTAGCCGCCCAGCCGCCGGTCTGCGGCCTCCTCCAAACCCACTGTATGGAGCAGCTCGCGGGAGCGCTCCCGCAGGGGACTGCCCGCAAGGCCGCACAGTTTTCCGAAGAAAAGCAGCGTCTCCAAGCCCGTCAGGTATTTGTAAAAATAAGGGTTTTCCGGCAGGAAACCCACGTTTTCGCGGCTCTCCACCCGCCGCGAATCCACGCCAAAGACCGAGGTCGTTCCGGAGGTCGGCCGGACAAGTCCCAGCACGATCTTCATCGTGGTGCTCTTCCCTGAGCCGTTGGGCCCGAGCAGTCCATACACTTCTCCCGCAGGTACCTCCAGCGAAAGATTCTGCACGGCCTTCACGGTTTCCCGCCGGAACGGCACAGGAAACTCCTTGCAGAGATCCTTGATCAGAATGGCAGTCGCGCTCACAGACCCACCCTAGCACGCCCACCTTCCGCTGCAAACTCAGCGAATCGTCACTTTTCCAGCTTTCGCCACAAACGCTCTGGGACATTCTGTGGGCCGAATGAAACTCCTTTCCTGGAACGTCAACGGCCTGCGGGCGGCTTTGCGCAAAAACTTTCTCGATTTCCTCGCCGCAGAGGCGCCCGACATCATCGCCTTGCAGGAAACCAAGTGCACCGCAGACGACGTGCCGGCGGAGTGGCAGGGCTACCAGCCCTTTTGGAACAGCGCCGAAAAAAAGGGCTATTCCGGCACCGGCATTCTGACCCGGACCTCCCCCCTGTCGGTGAGCCGCGGTATCGGGGTGCCGGAACACGACCGGGAGGGGCGGGTGATCACGCTGGAATTTGAGGCGTTCATCCTGGTCAACGTCTACGTTCCAAACTCGCAGCGCGAGCTGGCCCGGCTGGATTACCGGCAGGAATGGGACCGGGCTTTTGTCGCCTACCTTTCGGGGCTTCAGGCGCGCAAACCGGTTGTTTGCTGCGGCGACCTGAATGTGGCGCACCAGGCGCGCGACCTCGCCCGCCCCAAGGACAACGTCCGCACGCACGGCTTCACGGTCGAGGAGCGCGCGGGGTTTGACGCCTTTTTGGAGGCGGGGTTTATCGACACCTTCCGCGCCTTTGTGCAGGAAGGCGGCCACTACACCTGGTGGAGCCAGATGAACCGCGCACGGGAGCGGAACATTGGATGGCGCATCGACTACTTTCTCGCAAGCGCCGCGCTGCAACCGGCGCTGAAGCGGGCCTGGACCCTTCCCGACGCTCTCGGCTCCGACCACTGTCCCGTCGGCCTTGAGCTGGCTCTTTAAGACGGCCCACGGCCGTCGTGCCGATCAGTCTTCCTTGTGGAGTTGCGCCTCGGTTACCAGGTCGAATCCGCCGCCACTGCAATCCTTGAACCGGCTTTTCTCCCGCTTTTCCGAAGCCCTAAGCACGCGTCCCTTTGTGACTTCGGCAGCGGCGGAAAAGGATCCTTCCACAGCCCTTTTCGTCCTTTGATCGATGGACAGTTGGGCGGCGATGGATGTGCTGGCGATCATTTGTGTGGTGCGGACGTCCCCTGCCCAGCGATGGT
>CANJYI010000306.1 GCA_947478975.1 Chthoniobacteraceae bacterium | reverse complement strand
CCCTGCTCCTTCCGGCCCGCTCATTTTGAGGAGGCGGTTCGCCTCGGGAAGCACGCCTTTTTGGAAAAACCCGTCGCGGTCGACGCCCCCGGGGTGCGGCGAGTGCTTGCGGCGGCTGCTGAAGCGAAGGCGAAGAACCTCAAAGTGGCGGTCGGATTTCAGCGCAGGCACAAAAAGGGATTTCAGGAGATGATTCGGCGCATCCACGCGGGGCAGTTGGGCGAGGTCATCTACACCCGGGCGTTCGCCAATACGCCGCTGCGAACCGGGCTGGTGCGGAAACCGGAGTTCAGCGAGCTCGAGTACCAATGCCGTAACTGGTACTATTTCTCCTGGTTGTCCGCGGACTTCATCGTCGATAACCTCATCCACGGGATCGACATTTCAAACTGGGTGCACGGCGGCTACCCCGTACGCGCCCACGGGATGGGGGCGCTCAGCGAACGGAGTCCCGATTACGGCAACCTCTTCGACCATTTCGCAATCGAGTGGGAGTATGCGAGCGGGGCGCGGCTTTTTGGGGAGTGCGACAGGAGGCCCGGGTGCTGGGCAAGCGTCACCAATCATGTCGTCGGGAGCGAGGGCAAGGCGGACTTTTTCGACGGGCGCGAAGTTTATTCCATCACCGGGAAAAGACCCTGGCAGATGAAGACCGAGCGCGGCGAAAACCCCTACCAGATCGAGCACGACGACTTCTTTGAAGCGATCCGCAAAGACCTGCCGTATGACGAAAGCGATTACGGGGCCAAGAGTACGATGACCGCGATCATGGGCCGCATGGCTGCTTATTCGGGGAAAATCATCGAGTGGGACGCCGCGTTTGCTTCGCACATGACGCTGGCTCCAGAGATTCGCAGCCTGTCGGATCCTGCCCCCGTCCTGCCCGATGCCAACGGCCTTTACCCGATCCCAGTGGCAGGTAAGACGCTGGTGCTTTAGGTGTTGAGGGGCGCCGGCCCGCCCCGGAGGCGTGCTCTACACGAGCTCTGTAATCGGGCGGGCCCCGTTTTCCACAAGATAATGGGGGCGCCCCTTCGCGTCGGTGAAGGTGGCGGAGGCGGCGTCGATGCCGAGGTTGTGATAAAGTGTGGAGAAGACTTCGGCGAAGGTGACGGGCCGGCTGTCGGCTTCCCCGCCTAGGCGGTCGGTCGAGCCGATGACCTGTCCGCAGCGCATCCCGCCGCCAGCCAGGAGCGCCATCGCGACGCGTGGCCAGTGGTCGCGCCCCACCTGCGCGTTGATGGTCGGGGTCCTTCCAAACTCGCCCCACACCAAAACCGAAACGTCTTTGCTGAGTCCCCGCTGGTGCAGGTCGTCCACCAGCGCCGTGATGGCCTGGTCGAACACCGGGAAGTCCTCGCGTTCGCGGGTGAAAATATCGTTCCCTGCGCCGCCGTGCCAGTCCCACTTGCTGTAGTTGACCGTCACTACCCGGGCGCCTGCCTCGACGAGCCTGCGGGCGGCCAGAAAGCTTTGGGGCACGCGCGGCGCGCCGTTGCCGTCGATATGCTTGGAAACATCGCCCGTTCCGTAACGGGCGACAATGCGCGGGTCCTCCTTGGAAAGATCCAGGGCGTCGGCGAGTTTGGACGAGGTGAGGATGCCCATCGCCTGTTGGGTGAAAGTGTCCATGGCGTCCATCTTGCCGGTTGCATCCACCTCGCGCCGGAACTGGTCGAAGCTGGAAAGCAGCCGGACCCGGTCCGAGAGCCGGTCGCTGGTGATGCCTTGGAGCGTCAGCGAATCCCGGGTCGCCCCGACGTGCCGAAAGGCCGACTGTGCCGGACCGAGTGCGCCGGGTCCGGGTTCATTGTAGGGGCCGTGGGTGCATTCGTAGCAGAGGCTCACAAACGGGGGGATCGACGGGGTGACCCCACCCTGCATCTGGCTCACCACACTGCCAAACTGCGGCCACCCGGCCGGGGGCGGCGAACCGCCGCGCGGGGGGCGTCCAGTATAGCACTGTGCGGCATCATGTTCGGCCTGGGCGCCCACAAGCGAACGGATCAGCGCAAACTTGTCCATCATTCGCGCCATCTTCGGAAACAGCTCGCAGATCTCGATCCCCGGCACGTTGGTGCCAATCGGCTTGTGCGGGCCCGCGACCTCACGGGGCGCGTTCGGTTTCAAGTCGAACATGTCCTGATGTGGCGGGCCGCCGACCAGATAAATCAGGATGACCGCCTTGTGCGAGTTGCGTATTCCTGCCGCCTGTTCGAGGGCAAGCAGTTTAGGAAGGGAGAGACCGATGGAGCCGAGGCCGCCGATCTTGAGGAAGTTACGTCGAGAGACGCCGTCGCAAAAGGGCTGTGTTTTATCTTGGGGGGCAAGAATTTTGAGCATGGCGGTTCAGGGGGGATGCTGCACTCGAGCTGTGATCTTCCACGGTCGGCAGCACAAGGCCACCTCAATTTTGCTTGGGAAACCTGTTAAAGACCAAACGTGTGTCTGGCGAAAGGCAGGTACTGTTCCCAGTCGTAACGGGTCACATCGTGTTTGCCTGCGCGCAGATGGTAGCGGACCGTCTCACCAACCGGAACGTTGGTGCCCGGTTGATCCGAGACTCCGTACCCCTTTTTCCCGAACAGATCAAACACCGGTTGGGCGAGCAGGCCTGCGAGAAATTCGCCTTTAGGGTCGGCCCAGCGGTCCTCGTCGGCGCTGGCAATGTAGACCGCACGCGGTGCGGCGAGGGCGACGAGCATGTGGCTGTCCACCGGACAGGCCGCCTCGTTGTTGGCGTAGGAGGAATAGGTCTTGGTAAACCAGTGCGGAAAAGCCTTGGTGATGACCGCGGTGGTTTCCCCGATGTTGCGCCGCATCAACGCCGCTCCCCCTTCTCCTGAGTTGTTGGAAATGACGGCGCCGAACCGGGTGTCCTGCGCGCCCGCCCACAGGGAAGTCTTGCCCAGACGGGAGTGGCCGATCACTGCGAGTTTCTTGCCATCCACGGAGGGCTCGGTTTGCAGGTAGTCCGCCACGCGGCTCAGGCCCCAGGCCCACGCCCCGATGGCGCCCCATTCGCCGTCCTTCCACTCCGTCAAGGCGCCGTCCTTGCTAAGGATGGCCCGCAGCCCTTCCTTCCAGCCGTCGTTCCGGTCGGGTTCCACATCGCCGTAGTAGTAGGTGGCGACGGCAAAACCCTCCTGCATCGCCAGCTCCAGCTGCCAGCGCTCCTTTTCGGTTCCACGGGTTTTTTCGGTGGAGCGGTTGTCCACCACGCCGTTGTCCTTGCCTGGGCGCATCCAGCTTGTGGAGAGGGCGATGTCCGTGTCCGGCGTCACCGCTTCGTTGCCGCCAAAGCTGACGCCGACAAAACACGGCACGGGTTTGTTGGCACCCTTGGGCAGGTGCAGCATCATTTCGATTCCCTTCCATTGGGGGTGCGCTGGAAGCGAGATCCGGACGACTTTACGGACGGCCTTTCCACCAAGTGCGTTTTCGTTGGTCGAGAGCGTCTCGAAGACCACTTTACCCCAAACCGCGGGCGCGGGTGTTTTGCCGAATACATGGGCCTCAAAAAGCCCAAGAACCTCAGGCCTGCGCAGCGCGGTCCAGTCCGCGCTCGACTGTACGGGCCGGCCGGAGTGGGTCTTGAGCAGTGCGGGAAGCGTATAGGGAGGGATCGCTGCTTCGTCGTAGTTGGCGGTTTTTTGCTGGGCCGCAGCCGCAAGGGGAAAGAGCGCCAGGGCGCAGCAGAGGTGCAGGGGGTGACGCATGGAATGTGGGGGTGTTTGGGGAGGGAGCTGAGCGGCGGCCGCCTTTATGCGAGCCAGTCGCCGATTACCTTGCCGGCAACGTCTGTGAGACGGAAGTCCCGTCCTTGAAACCGGTGGGTCAGGCGCAGGTGGTCCAGGCCGAAAAGATGCAGGAGCGTGGCGTGGAGGTCGTTTATGTGGACAGGGTTTTTGACGATATTCCAGCCGATCTCGTCGGTTTCGCCGTAGGTCAAGCCGCCCTTGATCCCGCCGCCTGCCAGCAGGATGGAGAAGGCGCTCGGGTGGTGGTCGCGTCCGGTCACGTTTGCGCTGCCGCCGCGGTTTTCGCCGAGGGGCGTGCGGCCGAATTCGCCGGCGATGACAATGAGGGTTTCATCGAGGAGGCCCCGCTGTTTGAGGTCCTTGATGAGGGCGGCGATG
>CANJYI010000305.1 GCA_947478975.1 Chthoniobacteraceae bacterium | reverse complement strand
TGCGGATCACCGCCCGTTCTCAGCTCGTGGGGGTTTCCTCTGGGGAGCCGTTCTCTGACGGGCGGAAATAGACGGCCACGTTGCCCACCGTCTGCACGAGCAGGCTGGAGGTTCGTTCGGCGAGTTCCGGAGCGAGCGTCCGCCGCTCGTCCTTGAGCCCCACAAAGCGCACCTTCACGAGTTCGTGGCGCGCTAGCGCCTCCTCCATGCTTGCGATCATTGGTTCGCTCAAGCCGGCCTGGCCGACTCGCACCAGAGCATCCAGGGTTTGTGCGCGGGATTTAAGGGAGCGTTTTTCCGCTCCAGATAGGGTAATATTCACTTGGCTGCCGGCTCCTCGATCAGACCCTTTTGCAGCAGCTTCTGCAGCTTCGGTGAAATCACCATGGCGCAGTAACCGTTGCGGGACTTGTTGTCGTTGTAGTAGTTCTGATGGTAGTCCTCGGCCTTGTAGAATTTCGGCATCGGGGCGATCTGGGTGACGATCGGGCTTTTGAAGTCCTTTTGTGCGGCGTCGCGGGATTTTTCTGCGAGCGCCTTTTGGCGGTCGTTTTCGAAGAAAATCACGGACCGGTACTGGGTGCCCTGGTCGGCCCCCTGCCGGTTGAGGGTGGTGGGGTCATGGGCAGCCCAGAAAACGTCCAACAGCTTCTCATAGGAGATGAGCGCGGGTTGAAACTGCAGTTGAACGACCTCCGCATGTCCGGTCTCTCCGGTGCACACCTGCTTGTAAGTGGGGTTCTCGACTGCGCCCCCGGCGTAACCGCTGGCCGCGGAAGTCACCCCTTTGAGGCGCTGGAAGACCGCCTCGATGCACCAGAAACAGCCACCGCCGAAGGTGATTTTTTCAACCGCAGGTGGCGTCGTCTCGGCAGCTGGAAGTGTCATGGCAAGTAAACCGAATATTAAGGTGGGGAGGAGCACTCTCATGGCGCCCAGAACCATAGCCGCAACCTCCGCAGGAGAGAAGCGCGGAGTGTTTGCCTTGAGAAAGACACCGCCCTGGGTTGTCTTAGCGAAATGCGCCCTCCCCAATTCCCCCTGCCGGCCCTCGCCCTTGCCTTTGCCTTGGTCGCCCCCGCCATCGCCGCCGCTCAAACGCCCCCGGCGGCGCCAACAGCCACCGCAGAGCCGTGGCGCCAACAGCTTCTGGACGAGGAAAAGGCAATCACCGCGGCGATGGACAAGATGCCGGCCTCCATCCGGCTGCTTTCGCGTCGTGGCGATACCCGTGTGTTTCTGGGTCACTTTCCGGGCGCGATCTCCGACTACGAGGCCATGGTCACCCAGGATCCCGCGCAAGACGCGCCGCACTGGCGGCTGGGGATCGCCTACTATTTTGACGGCCGCTTTCCCAAGGCGGCAGCGCAGTTTGAGAAGTACCACGCCTTCGACAATCGCGACCGGGAGAACGGAGTGTGGAAGTTCTTTTCCCAGGCCCGCGCCGAGGGAATCGAAACGGCGCGCAAGGGTTTGCTCCGGTACACCCAGTTTGACCGGGAGCCGTTTCCCTCCGTTTACAAAATGCTCGCTGGCGAAATGACCCCCGCCGCGGTCCTGGCCGAGGTGAATCAAAAGGGGCTTCAAAGCGACACGCGGGTGGTGTTTTTCGCCAAATACTACGCGGGCGTGATGGAAGCTCTCTCCGGTCGCAAAGCGGAAGGGCTCAAGCTCGTCGAGGAAGCCGTCGCACTTTTCAACCCGGACTCTGCCGGCCGCGACGGTCCCGGTTACATGTGGCATTCCGCCAGGCTGCACGCCGCGCAGCTGGCTCAGGAGGCGAAGCGTTAGCCGCCAAGGGTCCTGGTTTTCGCAGGCAAACAGTTCCGGTCCATCCCACCCTCATTTCCTATGAAGCCTTCCTCGAAAATCTTCTCCCTTTGGTTTCTCGCCTTCGGGCTGCTTCCCCTGCAGGCCGAACCGCCCGCCGCCCGCAAACCAAAGGAGCCGTTGGGCGAGATTCCCGGGGTGCGCTCGCTCGAGGTGTGTGCTGAGGGCGGAAAGCTGCATTTGCTTGTGGGCGAACTCGCTTCACCCACGGCCGTACCCACTCTCGCCTACCGCTCCTCCCGGGACGGCGGCGTCAGTTGGTCTGAGCCGGTGCAGGTCAACCGCGACACTCCAAAACCGCACGGCATTCACCGAGGGACGGACGCCCGCATCGCGGCGCACGGCGACCGGCTTGTGGCGGCCTGGACGAGCTCCGGTACCGATGCCTGGGGCAGCGGTCCGCTGACGCTGGTCACTTCGGCCGACGCCGGCAAGACGTGGGTGCCCTGCGAGAACCCCGCCGATGACGGTCGCACCGACGGGCACAACTTTCTCGCCCTGGCGGCCGACAGCGCGGGGGTGTTTCACCTCGCCTGGCTCGACAGCCGCGACGGCGACCGCGGGCTGCGGTACGCGCAGTCCAAGGACGGCGGGCTGCACTGGGAGAAAAACCACACCGCAGCACCGAAGACCTGCGAGTGCTGTTGGAACTCTCTGGCGCCGCTTGCCGACGGGGGAATCGCGATCCTGTTCCGGGGCCGCGCGCCGCGGGACATGCACGTGGTGATCTCACAGAATGCGGGGCTGGCGTGGAGTAAGCCGGTGCCCGTGGGCGGCTTCCAATGGGACTTCAGCGCCTGTCCGCACGTCGGCGGGGCGCTTATCACCCAGCGCACCCCTGCTGGGGAACAGCTCCATGCAGCGGTGTGGACCGGCGCGCCCGGTGCCTCGGGCATGTACCATTTGCGCTCCGACGATTCCGGCCGGAGTTGGACTGCGCCGCACAAAATGAATGTGCCCCTTGCCTGGCACCCCGCGCTGGCGGCCGACTCGAAAAACCGGCTTCTCGCAGTCTGGGACACCATGACGGCGGCCTCGCCTGAGACCTGGGCGGCTCTCTCTCCAGACGGCGGCCTCACATGGAACCCGCCGGTTTTGTTGTCCGAACCGGCCACCCCCGCGGCGCACCCGCGCGTGGTCGCCTTGGAAACCGGGTTCCGCGTATTTTGGACCGAAGAACGTCCTCTCCAAACGGCCTTCTGGAAGAGCGTGGTGTTTCCAGAATAACGCCGAAGCACAGTCTGCCCCCCTAACAAAATGGTCTATAAGTCTCTTTTCCAGAGCCTTATCCGCATATGTCACAGATTAGAAGAGTCCATAGGAAATATCTGTGAGCATCTTTTTCATCTGCGGACCACTCTCCGTTCCCTTGTGATCCTGGAAAAAGCGACTCTCTGAAAGTTTCAGAGAGCCTGAAAAAAGGTGGCCCCGCCTTTGCCGTCTAGCCGGGTCTCCCGTTCCCTCGTTAGGTAACGGGGGAGGCCTGGGACGGGCATCAGACTTCCAATAAAGGCATGTCATCAACCTGCCCACCCCGGCCTCCTGAATTGATATATCGGATCGGGATTGCCAGCGTACACTCGAACAACGCAGGGCCATTTTAGTGCCGGCTCTTCATCCGCAGCCCGCCGCGGAATTTGCATTCCGTACCGTGCTGCGCAATCAGGCCGACGTTGGGAAAGAGCTATGGAAAAACCAACGCACGACGACCAAAACCGACAAACTACTCTCTCGGCTGAACACCAAGTTCCGCAGCCAAAAGCTGCTTCAACCTAGCGTGTGCGGAGTTCACTTCCTCAGTAGTGAGAGTCCTCTCAGCGGACCGATATGTCAATGAATAGCCGAGCGACTTCGCTCCCGCTGGCACCCTCACGCCTGTCGGATCCGTGAACACATCAAACAAGCTCACCCCCTGCAAAAGAGGCTCCTGTCCGGACTCCAGCACCTCCACCACCCGGCCGTGCGGCAACTCCAGCGGAGCCACCAATGCTATATCGCGTGTCGTGTGGGGAAACCGGGGTAATTCCTGAAAGCGCGCAGCCGCAGCGGGCCGGGACAACTGTGCGTCCAGTGCGATCTCCGCCGCTAGCAGTGCGCCGCCAAGGTCCAGGGCCTTTGCCTCGGAGGGGCGCAGCTGTCCGGCGATCCCTGCGTCCACGCCGTCCACCAGCACACGCACCGCCAAACCCAGACTGCCCGTCGCCGGAATGGAAACAAACTCAACGGGCTTTCCGAGCACCGCCGAAAGCACGCCCTTGAGATCAAACAAATCCACATCAGGCACGGTGGCACACCGCCAGGTGGGGTTCGCAGACGCACCCGCCACCACC
>CANJYI010000304.1 GCA_947478975.1 Chthoniobacteraceae bacterium | reverse complement strand
GGCGACCTCACTGCAATCTGGGCGTGGCACTTCCCGCAGCATCCAAAGTACAGCGTGAGTCACACGCACCGCCGAGGCAAACCAACATTACCGCGTGTAGGGCCTTCAGAACGTCGAGCCCTATTGGCTTAAGACCTCCAGATCCGCAGTACGGAAGTCCACTCGCACCCTGTGTGTGCCTCGTAGGCAGTCACAACGAAAGTGCCGCATTACATCGAACCACCGTCTCTCCCCAGTCTTCCCGGGCCCGCTGCCTTGGGTCATGCCTCCGGCATTCGATCCGTCACTTTAACCGATATGGGGTGCCAGCCCGCTGACACCAGAGTCAAAGCCATCAGTGATTTCAAACGAACCAGAACCCCCAATGTATCCCATGAAGCAATCCATGAAACCCACTATTCTTCTGGCACTCCTTGCCTCCGTTGGCGGAGTCCTGTTTGGCGCAGAGTCGCAGCAAGCCGATGTCGTCGTGGTTGCGGCTACCCCCGGTGGTGTCGCGGCTGCCGTCGCTGCGGCCCGCTCGGGAGCAAGCGTGATTCTTCTCGAAGAAAAAAATCACGTGGGCGGGGTTGTGGCATCCGGGTTGACGAATACGGACATCTATAAAAAAGCAGCAGTTGGCGGTTTGTTCGCCGAGTTTGTGAAGCGTGTACGCGAGCACTATGTGAAGACCTACGGAGAGCGTTCGGAACAGGTGAAGGTTTGCCAGGGCGGGCATATGTTCGAGGCGAAGGTCGCTGAGAGTGTTTTCCGTGACATGCTCGCGGGTGAGAAAAACATCCGTTTCATCGCGAGACACCGCGTCACCTCTGCACGGGTTGTTGGTGCCGATGGAATAGAACGCGAGGCGGATAGAGGGCAGCGCATGAATGGTGCCCAGCCCAGGGACTTCGGCCCCACGGTGAAGCTTGTCAGTCTCACCGCCGAAGACCTCGCCCAGCCTGGAACCAAAACGGAATTCCGTGCGAAGACGTTCGTGGATGCCACCTACGAGGGCGATCTCGCGGCGCTTGCGGGCGTGCCCTATCGCGTTGGAAGAGAAAGCCGCGAAACGTACGGCGAAGCGCATGCTGGAAAAATCTTTCTTCGTTTCAAGGACACCAATCCTCAGGCCGGTTCCACCGGCGAGGCAGACGCTGGCATTCAGGCCTTCTGCTTCCGGATGCACGTGACCAAGGACAAGGACAATTCCGTGCCGATTGAGAAGCCCGCAGCGTTCAACCGCAACGACTATAGCGCGATGCTCGACGATATGCGCTCGGGCAAAGTCACAAAGCTGACCAAGCTCATGCACGCCTTCCCGATGCCGAACGGAAAGTTCGAGCTAAACAACGCGCATCCGGCGGGAGACACTGGCGTACCCAGCGAATCCTTCGATCTCGCCGAGGAAAACTGGGGATGGCCTGAGGCTGATGTCGCCGAGCGCGAGCGCATCTTCCAGCGCTACTGGGCGCACAGCGAAGGCTACCTTTGGCTTCTTCAGAATGACGCGGAAGTGCCCCTGTCCATCCGGGATGAAGCGCGGCAATTCGGTTTCCCGAAAGACGAGTTTACCGACAATCGCCACCGCCCCCATCACATCTATGTTCGGGAAGGCCGGCGCATCTGGGGTGAGTATAACTTCACCGAGCGAGACGCTGCCCTCGACAATGCGACCGGCCTGCCCAGACGCAAACCCGATGGCGTCGCTGTCGCCGAATTTGGATTCGACTCCCATGGGGTCCACAAATACGACCCCGGTCATCCCGGGGTGCGTGAGGGCTACATCTTCATCGAGCACCAGCCATTGCAGCTCCCGTATCGCATCCTCGTGCCAAAGCGCGTGGACGGTTTGCTGGTGCCCGTGGCCTGCAGCGCGAGCCATGTCGGGTACCAAACGATTCGCATGGAGCCAGTCTTTATGGCGCTCGGCGAAGCCTGTGGTATCGCTGCCAAAACTGCGGTGGATGCGAAGGCAGAAGTTCGCGCCGTGGATGTGCCTGCCGTGCAAAAAGAGATACTGAAGCGCGGCGGCGTAATTCTGTACGAAGCGCACCCCGTGCGGCCGGAAGGGCTTTAAGCCTTAACATTCCTATTCCCTCCACCATCCTTTCTGAAAAAATTTTGGCACTCAGGGTGGGTTCTGCGGGAATACTCATGAACCGCGCTCATGAGTTCTGAACCTCCCCAACGCACCGAACGGCTTGTACTGCTGCTGACACAGCATCAGGAGCCTTTGTTTCGCTACATCTTCAGCCTCGTGGCCTGCGAGGCGGATGCGCGGGATATTCTGCAGGAGACGAGTCTTGCGCTGTATCGGAAGTTTGATGGGTATGATGCGTCGCTGCCGTTTTTGCCGTGGGCATACCGGTTTGCTTATTTGCAGGTGCAGAAGCATCGAGAGAAGGCTGCGCGCTCGCCGCTGTTGTTTTCGGAGGATGTTATCGATTTGTTGGCGCAGGATCGGGAACGTATGGAGCCTGAACTCAATCAGCGGCTGCGGTTTTTGGATGGTTGTCTGGAAACCCTGACGGCGCGGGACAAGGAACTCGTCACCAGTCGATACGCGATGCGCCAGGGGGTAGGGGAGATGATGCAGCGGTTTGCCATGAGCCGTCGTACGCTGTTTCGGAATCTGGAACTGCTGCGCCAGCGGTTGCACGAGTGTGTCACACGCCAGATTCGATCGGAGGGACTCTCATGAACCTTGAATCCCTGATTCATGCCAGGCTCGACGGTGAAATAACGCCGGATCAGCACGCGCAACTTGATGCTACGCTGCGCAATGACTGGCAGGCCCGGCGCCTTTATTTAGAGCTTGCCGATCAGCATGCACGATTGCACCAGCAACCGGCGTTGAACACAGGGAGGATCATGCAGCCCTCGGTCCCCATCCGGACGGTGCGGTGGCGGGAATCTGCGATCATTGCCTCAGCGGCGGCGATTGTCCTGCTGGCGTTGGTGCTCTGGCCTCGCAAAGCGATGGATAAAGAGGCGACGTCTAATGGGGTCGCGGTGTTGAGTCAGACTTTGGATGCTGAGTTTGCTGAGCCCTCCGTGCGCAGTGGGGACACTATCCCCCCCGGCAAGTTAACCCTGAACAAGGGTGTGGCGCAGATTGAGTTTTTCAGCGGTGCCACGGTTTTGGTCGAAGGTTCCACCGAAATTGAGATCCTCTCGGCGTGGGAAGCGCGTTGTGTGAGAGGTCGCGTTCGCGTGCACGTGCCACCAGCCGCAAAGGGCTTTGTCATGCACGCGCCAGATGTGAAGCTCGAGGACCTCGGCACGGAGTTCGCTCTGAATGTAACGGGCAGGGACAGCGCTGTGCATGTCTTTGAGGGCGAGGTGATCGCGCATACGAAGGACAAGGCCTCCGCGAGTTTGAAAGTGGGCATGTCTTTGGCTTCCACTGCGGCGGGGGTGTCGCCGGAGGATTTTCTCCCGATCAGTGAACTGCAGGGGCTCATTCGCCAGCGTGAGCAACGTCGTTTTCAGCAGTGGCAGACTTGGTCGGAAGGGGTGAGCAAAGATCCGCGACTCATCGCCTATTACACCTTCCGGCACGCGCCGGATGACCGGTGGGACAGGCTGGTGAGCAACTTCGCCGACCCACAGCACAAGGTACGCGCTGGCGGGGCGGTTGGCGCTCAGTGGACGCAAGGTCGCTGGCCGGGAAAGGAAGCGCTGGAGTTTAAGCGTCCCGGCGACCGTGTGCGTATGAACCTGGATGGAACCTATGCCGCCCTCACCCTCGCCTGCTGGGTGAAAGTGGACTCCGTGGACAAGAAATACAACTCGCTACTGCTCACCGATGGCTACGATTCCGGCGAGCCACATTGGCAAATCTATGAGGACGGGAGTCTCATGTTTTCCATTGGCTACGCAGCATCGGGGGAGAAGCGCATCACGGCGCGATACAACCAGGTCTACTACTCGAAACCCGTTGTTACCGCTGACAGTCTGGGTCGCTGGCATCATCTCGCGGTCACTTACGACAATGTTTCGGGCACTGCACTGCAATATTTCGACGGCAAGGAAGTTGGCCGCGAGGTTTCGGCCCTGCATCAGCCGGGTCGCCCTATCGTGCTTGGGCCCTGTGAGTTGGGGAATTGGGGTCTGCCGACCCAAGGTCATCCGTTCCCCATCCGCACCCTAAACGGGGCCATCGACGAGTTCGCGATCTATCACG
>CANJYI010000303.1 GCA_947478975.1 Chthoniobacteraceae bacterium | reverse complement strand
GCCGACACCCTGTTCATCGGTGGAGGGCTATTCAGCGTCTCCGCCCCCGTAAAGGGCACCCCAGATCCAGCCCTCTACCAATCCGAGCGGTACGGCACCTTCAGCTACCGCATCCCTCTGCGCAACGGCATCTACACCCTGCGCCTTCACTTTGCCGAGCTCTGGTACAAAAACCCCGCAGAACGGGTATTTAATGTAAATGCAGAGGGAAAGCCCATTGTTTCAACGCTCGACCTCTTCAAGAACGCCGGGCTCCTCAACGCCTGGATCTGGACCGGAAACGTCCGTGTAGCCGACGGATTCCTCGACCTCGACTTCCTGCCCTTGAAGGAGAATCCAAAAGTGGCGGCAATTGAAGTTTTACCACTGGCGCTTGATCCGCCGCCTCTCGGAGTGGATGTGGGCGCCGACCAATTGCTGCGCTTCCCCTTGGATACTCTTCTGGTTCAAGCACAACCATCCGGTGCTCCCGCTCAAGTCAGTGCCGCAACATGTCTCTGGACCCAGATCAGCGGTCCCAGCCAGGCCCATATTCTCACCCCAACCTCACTGGTATCCCAGATCCACTTCCACGAATCCGGGAACTACCGGTTCCGGGCCACATTGACCAACGGCACGGCAAGTGCGTTTGCGGAGCTTACCATCCGCGTGCTGCCCGTGCCCGACCCTCCAGGCGTGGTGAGAATCCGCTGCGGTGGCCCGGCCTACACAGACTCGGCCAACAAGGTTTGGTCCGCCGACTCCTACTATACCAACGGCTCAATCTACACCTCCACCGGCAGCATTACGGCCACCGCCGATCCGGGCCTTTATCTAACTGAACGCACCGGCAATGCCTTCTCCTACAAAATCCCAGCCGTAAACGGAGAATACACAGTCAGACTCCATTTTGCGGAGATCTACTGGACCCAGGCGCAGAAGCGGCTTTTCTCCGTGAGCCTTGGCGGTCTTTCGGTGCTCAAAGGATTGGACCTTTACACGGTCGCTGGTGCGAAGACCGCCCATGTGAAAGAATACGTCACCACAGTTACCAACGGCTCGCTGGAACTGGCGTTCACCGCCCAGCTCGACAACGCAAAAGTCAGCGCAATCGAGCTCCTTCCCGTCGTCAATCCCAGCCACCTACTCCATGTTGTGATCCGCGCCCCGGAGTGGGTCGTGGATTATTCCAAGGCAGGATCCGTCCCGATTTCCCTCTTCGGAGCGCAGTCCCACACGCACGAATTCGGGCATGTTTTGAGCCGCTTCGAGTGGCGTGAGGGAGCCCAGATTCTCTCCACCCAGCAGGACTTCACCCTGAATGCACCGCTGGGCTCCCACACCTACACGCTCACCATTTGGGACAGCGAAAACCCGCCAAGCTCTCTGCAGGATAGCGTCACCGTAGATGTCCTTCCTGCCTCGGCCGTCCGCGGCGTGACCGCATCCTACTTCCTATCGGCCTCGGCAGCCGCAGCCAGACTCACCCCGGCCTTTATGGAAGTCCTACCCGGCTTTAGACTAGAAGGAACACTCGGCTCCGTGGGCGGCTCGGGAATCCCTTCGGCCTCAGTGTTCCTCAAGGGCGTTTGGACCGCTGCAAAAGCGGGAAAGTATACCCCGGTACTCCCCCAAAAGGCTCCCGGAGTGCTTTCTGTGGACGGCCAACCGTGGACCGGCCCGTTATCCCTTGCTGCCGGCCCACACCAAGTTTCCTGGCTCATTGATGCGGTTTCAGCCCCTCTCCTCCCTCTGGAGATAACGTGGAAAAGGGACGACAACACCACGGGAACATTTGTCCCCGTATCGCATGACGAAAGCGCCATGCCCCCTCAGATAAACCGGATGACAGCTACAGGCCCCGCCTTGGGGGGGGAAATCGTCGAGATCAACGGCATCGGATTTTTCCCAAAATCCTCCATCTCAGTTCTCTGGGGTGGAAAACGTTTGACAGCAGAAATCATCGAGTCCGATCCCAGCCGTATTCTGCTCATCACCCCACCCGGTTCAGGAAGCCTCTCGGTCCAGGTCCAAACGCCACAGGGCACCAGCAACCCAATGCCCTATACCTACCAGACGGGAACCGCACCGGTCGCCTTCCAGTCCAGAGGGGTATTCACGCTCCCGGGCCCCACGCAGGCTGCATGGGGGCCTGACGGGCGCCTCTATATCGCCTCGCTCACTGGGGCGGTGACCGCTCTGGAGTTTGACGACCAGTACAACGTCACCCAAAGCCAGATCATTCCCGGAGTCCAAGCCTCCCCTGCCTACAATGCCATCGGCATCGGGTTCAGCCCGTGGGAACCCTCGGCGGCCTTCAATATTTACCTCGGTCACGCTAGGCTTTTCGTCAACGACGGGAGGTCCAATGTGAGACCCTCCCCCTACCTGGGTCAGGTCAGCGCACTCGCCTCACCGCTCTTTCTCCCAAAATCCCTCATTTCGGGCCTCCCCAGTACCAACCACGACCACGGCATCAATGGGATCTCCTTTGACAACAGCGGACAGCTCTATGTCTCCGTCGGCGGCCAGACCAATGCGGGGGTGCCCAACCCCAACCTGGGTTCCCTCGACGAATCCCCGTTTTCCGCCGCCATCTTGACTGCCTCCTTCGGCCGCGCTGGCTTTAACGGGGTGGTCTCGTACGTGGACGCAAAAACCAACCTTCCTTCCACGGACCAAAACGACGGTGCGACGGCAAACTCGCTCGGGGCGCCAGATCTGCGCCTTTATTCAACAGGGCTTCGGAATGCTTTCGGCATCGTATGGGCGACCAACGGTCGTCTTTACGGAACAGACAACGGCCCCAATACCGGCTTCGGAGGCGCTTCCTTGACCGCCACCACCCAAGCGGGAGATCCGGTGACACCCGACAAGGTGCTCCTGTTTGGGAAAAACCACTACTACGGGCATGCAAACCGAAACAGAGGCCGCTTTGACCCACGCGAAAACCGCTACCAATCCCCCTGGGAAATACCGCTTCCGGAAGCAGCGACCCCGCCAATAGCGCTGCTCCCCTCCTCGCGGGACGGAATCGACGAGTACCGCGCCACAGCCTTTGGTGGCGCCCTCAGGGGTTCCCTCCTCGTGCAGGAATGGAACGGCTCCCTCTCCGCGCTGGGTCTTTCCGGCGATGGCCGCCGGGTGGAGTCCACAATCAAACAACTTTGGGGCACACAGCGAGGACTCGGTGTGCTCTGCGGACCCGGAGGAGCCATTCTTGTCGTGGACTACACTGGCAGCCAAATCATCGTCTCTCTTCCGGATGACAAAGCCGCCACCAGCATGGTCGCCTACGACATCTTCCCATGGAGGGCACCCGCCTCGGGAGAGTTCAACTTTGTCATCGGCGGAAAACAGTTCGGAAGCCTTGCAAACACGACAGTGTTTATTGGCGCACAACAGGCCAGACTCACCTCCGTAACCCCTCAGCGAATCAGGGGCTTCATTCCAGCAGCTACCAATCCCACTGCAGCATTTCTGCCCGTGCTCGTTACGAGTGCAGGGAAAACCTCAGTCATCCCGGAGGCATTCCGCTACCTGCTCAAGCCCGGACAGGGTTTCGGCGTTTGGAAGGAAGAGCCCCAGATCCCGCTTGCTCCCGGAGTTGCCGCAGCAACGGAATCCGGTGGCCTTGTCTACGTGCTTTCCGAGGACTCTTCTGTTTTTCAGGCTTTTGATTCGGTCACTGGGGCCTGGACGTCCAACTTCCCTCCTCCGCCAGTGGCGGTGATGGAACCATCCTTGGTGGCCGCCGGCCAGGAACTGGTTCTCATAGGAAGCGCAGCACCAAACCTCCCGTGGGCTGTCCAAATCTACACCCCAAGCGCGCGCAGCTGGAGACAAGGAATCTCCGGCCCTTGGAACAGCGTCAGGCCGGCGGTCGCCGCAACCGGCAGGATGGTCTACGTCTGCGGAGGCGAAATCGCGGGGGCCGCTTCTCAGGTGGCGGCTGTTTATAATACTGACAAAAACCAATGGCTACCGCTGCCACAGATGCCGCTTGCCTGCATTGAACCAGCCGCCGCATCAACCGGAGATTCCCTCTGGATATTTGGCGGCACCATCGGGGTCCCGAACCTCGGCGTCCAGTCCTTCAGCCTGACTGCGGGCACGTGGAGCGTACGCTCCACATCCTCGACAAAGCCCCTGCCCAACCGCTTCGGAGCCCGCGCCATCTCCTTTGCAGATGAGCTTTATGTACTAGGCGGCCGGCT
>CANJYI010000302.1 GCA_947478975.1 Chthoniobacteraceae bacterium | reverse complement strand
TCGGTCATCGCGGCATGGTACGTGTCGAACTCCGCCTTCGCTGCAGCTTCTTCGGGGGTGCCAGCGGCCTTGTTCAGCTTGTTGCGCTGGCCTTTGAGCCCCGAATACTCGCCCCGGATCTTGGAGTAAAACTCCTTGTTTCTGCGTTGGTTGAGTTCCGCAACTTTAAGGGCCTGCTGGTACTGTGGAGTGGCCGCGTTTTCCTCGATCTCGATTCCGGAGGAGAGTTGGGCGTCGGTCCATTTGCCAATCACCGTGCCGTCGATCCGCACCTCGTAGGAGCCGGAAGCCAGGTTGCGCACGGTGAGCTTCTCGTTGCTCATGCGGTGTCCGGCGTGGACCAGTTTGAAGCCCTCGGCGGCATCGGCTGGCAACACCCAGGGGAGCGCGTTGCTCTTGACGGTCACCGCGCCCTTGTCCAATTCGGAGCTGTCGGTGACCTTCCCGTTGCTGACGTTGGCGATCCATTTTCCGTCTTTCTGAGAGACGGTGATACCGCAGACCTGGGTTTTGGGAAAGGCGTCGCCAATGAGGGCGGCGGCCATCACCACTTGGCCGGTCGGCCCGGGATGGACCGCGTCTTTGATCATGGTCCACTCGGGGGCGGACCTGCGCTGGTCCAGGGTGATTTGGTTGAGCGGACCGTACATGTCGACAAAACCGAGGCCGCGTTGCTGGGCCATTTCGCGCAACCAGGCGCCGTACAGGGAGAGAACTCCGTTGTAGTAGGTGTCACGTGGTTCACTGGCGCGCGGGCCCATGCGGGCGGCACGGGCATCGTGCATCGTCGGGGTCATTGGGATCGCGGTGGCGCCGAGAGTCTGGATGCGCTCCAGCAGGGTGGTCATGCCGGCCTGATAGCGGTCGAAAACGGCTTGGTCGAAAGGCCGGTAGGTGCCGTCGTTCATGCCCAGAAGGATCGAGATGAACTTGGGCTTGTAGGCCGTCACATCTTCCTCAAAGCGGTCGAGCGCGTTTTGGGCGACATCGCCGCTGACCCCAGCGTTGTGGAAACGAATGCGGCGCTCCGGATAGCGCGTGTAAACGTAGTCCTCCACGTACTGGGTGTAGAGGCACTGGTGGGTGATGGAGTCGCCCAGAAAGACAAACGTGTCCCCGTCCTTGAGGTCGACGCGCGGCGCGACTGGCAGGAACGTTGCTGCGGCGGGAGCAGGCGTTTGGGCGCTCAGGCTTGAGAGGGAGGCGAGGGAACAGCCGAGCGTGAGAGCGGCGGAGGCAAGACGGAGGGGGTGCATGTTTTTTTTGGGGGGTGGTAGGGGGGATTGGTTTTGGACGTTCTGGAAAAGACTTGGGAGAGGCATTTTTCCCGCCGGCCCCCATCTGACAAGGCGGATTCTTCAGTGCTTTTCCCAGCGGGAAAGACTTTCGTGATGAAAATGGCGAGCGCGCCAGAGCTTGGGGAGCAGGCCGTACCGGGGGCTGAACAAATAGGCCAGACAGAAAAAACCGCCCAGAACCAGGACGATGCACGCGCCTGAGGGAACGCCCAGCCAGTAGCTGAGCCACAACCCAAGCACGGAGCCTAAGGCCCCCAGGGCGCCACCGCCCCAGAGCATCGCGGGAAAGGAGTCGCAAAGCAGGTAAACCGTGGCCGCCGGAGAAACCAACAGCCCCAGCAGCAGAATCACCCCGACCGCCTGCAGGGAACTGACCATGGTCAGCACCAGCGCGACTACCAGGGCAATGTTGAGCAGGCCTGTGGGAATGCCCTGGCTGCGGGCGACCGCCGAATCAAAAAGGAGCAACTGCAGGGGACGCTCCGCCGCCACGAGCAGCGGCAGCACTACCAAGGCCACCGCATACGCCACCCAAAGATCCTGGTTCGAGACCCCCAGAATGTTTCCGAACAGGTAGTGCATCAAAGACACCCGCACTTTGACGAAGCTCAGGAGCACGATGCCCGAGGAGAAGGCCACAGTGTAAAGAATGCCCAGGGCCGTGTCCTCCTTGACCCGGGCCCCCCGTGCCAGCAGTTGCGCGCCCAAGGCGACCATGAGCGCCGCTGTCAGGGCGCCCACAAACAATCCCGCAGGCGCCACCCCGAACAAAAGTACGCCCACAGCCAAACCCGGGAGTAGCGAGTGCGAAAGGGAGTCCGCCATGAGCGCCATCCGGCGCAACACCACGAAGGCCCCCAGGAAGCCGTTGAGGAAACCGATCAGCAGACAGGCCGCCAGGGCCCGCTGCATAAAGACGTGTTGAAAGGGTTCAAACAGCCAGTCCATGACTTACTCTGGAAAAGACGCGGGTGCCGTAGGCGCGCGTCAGGTTGTCTCGGGTGAAGGCCTCTGCCACCGTTCCGGCGGCGATGAGTTCGCCGTTGAGGAGCACCACGCGGTCGAAGATTTCAGGGACGCTGGAAAGTTCGTGGTGCGAAACCAGCAGCAGCTTGCCCCGGTTGCGCAGTTCCCGGAAAACCTCGCGCAACGCGTCCTGGCTGGGCTGGTCGAGGCCGGTGAAAGGCTCGTCTAGGAGAAGCACGTGGGCCTCCTGGGCCAGAGCGCGTGCAAGGAAGACCCGCTGCTGTTGCCCGCCGGAGAGGGCTGAAATCTGTCTGTCCTGCAGGGGGGTGAGTTGCATGGACTCAAGTGCGTCGTCTACGGCGTGTTTGTCCTCCGGGCCGAAGCGGCGCCACCAGCGCACCCGCAAATAGCGGCCCATTTCCACGACGCCACGCACGGTGGTGGGAAAATCCCAGTCGACCATCTCTCGCTGCGGCAGGTAGGCAAACTCCTGATTGGCCCCAGTCATCGGGCGGCCGTGGAACAGGACGCGGCCCGTCTCCAATTCCTGTAGCCCGGCCAGCGCCTTGAGCAGGGTGGATTTGCCTGCCCCGTTGGGCCCCAGCACCGCCACGCACTGGCCGCATTCCACGCTGAAACTCACATGGTGCAGAGCCGGAATCCGCCGGTAGCTGACTGTCAAATCCTCCACCTGGAGCGAGTGAGAGTGGGTGTGCGTGTGTGCGGTCATGGAAAAGAAATCACCGCCTCCATGGTTTCGTTGCCCCAGGCACTCCGGTCCAGCTCCGTCCCGTCGGGAGTCGCCAGCTGCAGCCGCAGCGCGGACAGCTCCGTCCCCGGCCACTGTACGGTCACCGCCAACTCGATGCCCTCCTGTGGAAAGGGAATGCTCAAATCCACGGTTTCCCTCAGCCCCGGGCGGTCCTTTGCCCACACCACCACTCCCAAGTGCCGGAGTTCGATGCGTTCGGCGCTTCGGGTGAGGCTCAGCGTGAGCGAGAGCTTTTGGGGCGTTGCGGGGAGCGCTTCGGCGGACCGGGCATCGCCGCCGGACTGTCCCTCAACTGCAGCCGGCCGGGTGACGCGGCTTAAGGGCCAGGCCAGAAGCAGCACAACCGCCAGCAGCACGACGGCACGCAGCAGGGGATTCCCCTTCATGAGGGCGTCCCAGTGTCTTTTGGGTGCAGGGGCTCGGCACCGGTTCCGCGGGAATGCGTGTCAAATAGCCTCATGGTGCTCACCTCACTTGAGCGCTTCAACGATCGTGTTGACGTTGTGTTTGAACATCCCCGAGTAGGTCGCGGCGTCGCCGGTCCCCAGCCCGTCGACCCAGAGTTGGCCGCCCACCACTGCGCCGGTCTCCGAGGTGATTTGCTTGAGCACTTTGGGATTCACCGTGTCTTCCGAAAACACCGCCTTGACCCGCTGGCTCTTGATGGTCGAGAGCAGCTCGGCAACCTGCCGGGAGGCCGGCTGTTCGGAGGGGGTCAACCCTTCGACCGGGTAGACGGTGAACCCGTACTCCTTCGCGAAGTACCCCAACGCGTCGTGACTTGTTACCAGCTTGCGTTTGTCCCTCGGAAGCTCGGCTATCCGCTGGCGCGCCCATTTCTGCACTTCCCCGAGTTCGGCGACATAGGCCGCGGCGTTTTTCTGGAACAACTCGCGCTGTTGGGGGCGTAGTTCGCCCAGCGCGTCGCGCACCACCTTCGCCGCCTTCTGCGTGTTTTCCACGCTGTGCCACCAATGCGGATCCTCCTCCTTCTGTGCTTTTCCGTCCGCCCCCTGCGAGCGCAACCAAAGCGACGGCAACTGCGCTCCCACCTCCAGAAAACGCGCGCGCCCGCCACTGGCTTCCTGCAGCTTTCCGACATAACCCTCCATGTGCTTGGCCGAGAGCAGCACCAAGTCGGCCTCTGCCACCCGCTTCAAGTCCCCCGGCTTTGGTTCGAAATCGTG
>CANJYI010000301.1 GCA_947478975.1 Chthoniobacteraceae bacterium | reverse complement strand
TAGCTGCTTTGGGTTACGAGCCGCAGATCTCCCAGAGCCTGTAGGACTTACGCACACGTGCCAAAATCAACGCTCTAAAATGCCCGCCAAGGCACCTCTGGTTTTCAGGCAAGGTGATTTGATGGTAAAAATTGATAATTTCACTCAAAAATGGCCTTAGTCCGACAAGCTCCTAGGTCGCCCGCTGGCAGCGGCGTGGAAACCATAAAAACATCTGCGGAAATCTGAGCCTTCTGTGGAGGACTACCCGCTCCCTCCGAAGTGAGTTAAAAAGGTACCCGCCGAAAACAGCGAGGAACCTTTACTGGCGGGAGCCTGCAGAGTGGGCGGGCGGTCTTCGGGTCGGGACCCATTTAATCCTGTTACGGATTCCCGAGGTGTGATCCCCCGGCCGCGGACGGCGCCCCGGACTTAGCCTGTGCGCTGGAGGAACAGCGTTTCGGTCGACCCGTAACGTTTCCGGCGCAGGCACTCCCACCCCGTGCCGTCAGGAAGCGCCCAGTTCTGAGCGACTTCCAGCACAAAAACGCCGCCGACGACGAGCCTTGCAGGCAGTTTCGGATGACGGAGCAGCTCGTCGGAGAAATCCCTGTCTCCGGCTTTTTTGGAGTAAGGGGGGTCGGCAAAAACGAAGTCCACCGGCTCCGGCACGAGCTTGGAATCCAAAAAACGAAAGACGTCGTTGCACACCACCTTTGCCTGCAAGCGCGTCCGGGTGAGGTTTTCGGCGATGATCGAGCAGGCCTTGCGATCGGCCTCCACCAGCGTTGCCGACGCCGCTCCGCGGCTCAGCGCCTCGATCCCAATCGACCCCGTCCCCGAGAACAAATCCAGGACACTGGCCCCCTCGACGCTCCCCCCCAGACTTGAAAATATCGCGCCCCGAACCAAGTCCATTGTCGGACGCAGGTCTGTTTTGGGCAGCTTCAACGTGATCCCGCCTGCACTTCCGGCAATGACGCGCATGAGCTATTGGGGCTTTGGTGCCGCAGCCTCGGCTTTTTCTTCTTTCGCCTCCGTCTTGGCGGCTTTGCGAGGCTTGAGAAATCCGCCCAGAAACTGATCAACCACCCCCCCGAGGGCTCCGCCCACGATCGCGCCTAAATTGTCGCCCACCAACTTTTCCAAGAGGTCAGTTTGTGGCTTGTCCAGTGTTCCGGTCACTTGAAACTCCAAGGAACGGCGCCCCACCCCGTCCACTGCAGAAAACCGCTTGTCAAACAGCTGCAACGCCTTGCCTCTGATCATTTGTTCCGGCAGCGAAATTCGCGCATGTAAGGAAAGGGCGCGCTTAAAGTCGACCACTCCCGGAGCGGTCAACTGGATGTCGCCCGCGTCAATCTCAAGGTCTTCCAGCGACACCTTCTTGTCGGCGATCCGGATCTTGGAGTGCGCTCTGCGCGCATTCAACTGGGCCAGTTCCTGCACTTGAAAAACCTGTCCAAGCATCTGGAGCACGCCCAGGCCCTTGAACATTCCATTCACTACGGTCAGCTCCCCGGCGCCCACCCAGGTCTGCTGCGCCTGCGCCAATCCCTCCATTTGGAGGCGTCCGTCGGCCAGCCCTGAGACCCGCAGCGACGGCAGTTCCTGGCTCATCTTCCCGAGATCCACGTTGTCCGCCGAAAGCCTCACCTCAAAGCGCAACTCCTCTCCGAACTTCACGCCCCCGTCACCCGCGAGTTTCCCCCCCCCGCATTGTGCGGTGAAGTTCTTTAAGGTGAGCACTTCCGCTTTGAGATTCAGCCGCGCATTCACTGCCTCAACGGCCAGCAGCTCCTGCCACATCATCCGCTGCGCACTCAGTTCCCCGCTTCCCTCTCCCGGGGCTGTCTCAACATAACGGAGTTCTGCTCCCTCGAGCTGGGTGCGCACACTGCCGTTGGATTTCATCCAGTCTACGGCGGCATTGGACACCGTGACCCGTTTTGCCATGCCCAAAACCTTGAGCACCCCGTGGAGGCCGCCCCCTCCCTTCCCTTCCTGTTTTCCCGCGCCATCCGCCTGCCCCGGTGCGGCCACTGCCACCTTCGCCGCCGGTTCCATCCGCACAAAACGTACGTCAAGGACACGTACCTCCTCGAACTTGAGCTTCCCCCGCAAGCAAGCCCACAAGTTGGGACGTACCAACACCGACTGCGCCGAAAGAGAGTCCCCGCTTCCGCTGGTTGCGGTCAACCCACGCAACGCAATCCCTCCGAGCACTCCGACGGAACAACCCTCAAACTTCACCGTCATCCCAGTCGCCCTGCTCATTCCATTCCGGAGCCTCCGCTCCGAAAGACCAAAGCGCAGTGCCCCCTCCGCCAACAGGAAGAATCCCAGAAGGACAGACACAATGATCCCAACGCGGCCGAGGGTGGATTTGGAAACCGGAATCACAAAGTTTCCTATAACCGAGACCCCCCCATTGTGAAAGGTGGATCAGCGTGCTTTCCGCCCCGCTTGCCAAGCGCTACTGTTGGTGTGGTAAGCCTCGGCACATTGGGAAGGTGTGCTCTATTTGCCAAGGCCATGCCATCCACACTCTCGTTGAAACCCATGCGGCTCGACGACATGGGACTATCCGCCTGCGAGTCACCCTCTGACAGATTCCACCACCCTCTTACCGCATGCCCCGGCTCCACCGCATCTGGCTCGTCCTGGCACTTCTGCTCGCGGCCATCATCGTCCCCTTCCTCATCTGGGGCAGTGCATTCGAAATCCTCCTGAGCCCGGACGCCATGCGTGCGCTCCTCGAACAAAACCGCCGGTACGCATGGCTCATCGGAATCACCCTGCTCGTCGCCGACCTGTTTCTCCCCATTCCGAGCACCATCGTCATGTCCGCCCTTGGCTGGCTCTACGGCCCGTTCACCGGCGGCCTCGTCTCCTCCACAGGCCTCCTGCTCTCCGCCCAGCTCGCCTACCAACTCTCCCGGCACCTCGGCCGCCCGATTGCTTCACGCCTCTCCGGAGAGGAAAGCCTCACCGCAGCAGCCGCATGGTTTTCCCGGACAGGCGGCGCCTGCATCGCCCTCTCCCGCTGCCTGCCAGTCCTCAGCGAGGCGATCGCCTGTCTCGCCGGCCTCAGTCGTTTTCCGCCACGCGATTTCCTCGCCGCCTCTCTCCTCGGCGCCATTCCCGCAGGCTTCGCCTTCGCCTACATCGGCCACCTTGGCCGCGCAGACTCGAACGCCGCAACCGCCCTCAGCGCGCTCGTCCCGGTCCTCCTCTGGTTTGCCTACCGCAGAATTTCAGGCGTACACGCTCCCAAGACCACCGAAACCGGGGGGTGAATGGCTATCGACCGGAAGACCACAAATCCGCTCCGCCCCTACAAGGAGCACACCACTCGCAGCCCATGATGGCGCCCTCTTTGAAATGGACCGGGCAGGTTCGGGTGCCCTTTCAGGGCGCACTCTTTTTTGGGGACGGTTCTCCCATGGCGTTGCCATGGGGTGGCAGTGAATTGCCCCTTGTAGGGGCGTCAGATTTGGCGGCAGCCCGCGCAGGTTTTTGAGGACTGCGGGCCGACTGTTCCGCGGGGTTCCCTTTGCCAATCATCCATGAAAATAAGAGAGGTGGTATCAAACCAGTCGGTTTGACGCGCCGGCCAGGAGCGACTGGCTCCTTCGGAGCGCCATTCCTCCGAAGAATGGGGAAGGGGCGATGCGCTCAAAAGCAGCCCCGCTTGGACGTTGGCAGACTCCCCCAGAGTTCGGTGCGATGGCTTTGTATCTCGCAGCGGAACCTCACGGGGCAGACCATCAGCGTCTACGGCGGCTAGGTGATGCATTCGGAGGTCCGCTCAGAAAACCGCAATGATTCGCAGCGATTGAAACACCCCCGACGGTCGAAGTTTAGAATCCAAGGATGAAAGTCACCCCTCCGTGAAGGACGCTGCGGCTTTGCTGCACTTCTTGTTCCCCATAGATCTTCAGGGTACGCCGCTCGCTCAAACCCACTTCCACGGCCATCCCCGCATGCAACGCATCCGGGAAGCGCTCCGCACTGGTGGCCATCCACTCATCGCCCGGGCTGCTCTGCAAATGAACACGGAAGGATCTTGGGTCCGCCTCAAAATCATGGGTCCAGGAGACGCTTGCCACCGTGCGCACGGGGACGCCCCGCAGGCGCCAATCCCTCGCGAGTTCAAACCCCATCCGCCCGGTCGCCGTCGTGTTGCTGGAACCCGCGGCGTCCACCCCCACGCCCCCGGCTCCGGTTTCTTTCACCGCACTCATG
>CANJYI010000300.1 GCA_947478975.1 Chthoniobacteraceae bacterium | reverse complement strand
GCGTGGGGCCCACGGCGTTGCCATGGGCTGCGAATGGCGTGCCCCGTTGGGGCGTATGCGCGTGGGGGCGTGGGTCCCACGGCGTCGCCATGGGCTGTCATCGGCGTGCCCCGTTGGGGCGTATACGCGTGCGGGCTTGGGGCCCACGGAAAGGGTTCGGGCGCACCGAAGGTGCATTTCACTCGCCAGCCCACGGCAACGCCGTGGGAAATCGTCCCCCAAAATGGAGCCAGCCCTGTAAGGGCGTCCCAAAAACCCCAAGGGCGGGAACGGCCCCAGTCGGGAGTGGCCGCAAAACCACCGCAGGTGTCGACCTGCGACTCCCCTTCTCCGTCGCCCTCTTGGCGCTTGCCGGTGGCGGCACCGCTGGCAGGCTTGACTGCATGTTCAACCCGATTCGCATCGCCGCATTGTTCGGCGCCTCCGGTGTGGTCCTGGGAGCCTTTGGTGCGCACGGGCTCAAGGCGGTTCTCGCCGCCAACCAAACTCTGGAGATCTGGCACACCGCCTCGCTCTACCACCTCCTGCACGCCGTCGTGCTTCTGTGGGCGGCCGCCCGGAGCCTCGCTTTCCGGCTCTTTGCCTGCGGCATCCTTGTTTTTAGCGGCTCGCTTTACCTGCTGGCGGTCACCGGCCTCAAATGGCTTGGCGCCATCACCCCCCTCGGCGGCCTCCTGCTCATCGCCGGCTGGTTGGCCCTTCTGCGCAAGGAAGCCTGACGCGTCCACCGCGGGAAATCCCCCGGCCGCCCCGGTTTTCCCTTAAGGAAGCCGGCCGCCGCAGGTCGTCTTTGCTGGACCAAACCAGCCGCCCCCAATGGCTTCCCCCCTGCCCCCCACCCCTCCCGCAAACCGCATCCCCGGGCTTGCCCGTTCCGGCCGTGGCGCCCTGCTGCATGCGCTTTGCCACATGGCCCTTGCCGGCGCGGGCCTCAGCCTGCACACACCCCTGCAGGCCGCCGCCGTTGGCGCAGCAACAGCCACGCAGCCGCTCACCTTCGAGCGGCACATCCGGCCCTTGCTCAAACACCATTGTGTCCACTGCCACGGGGAGGGCGACAAGCTCAAGGGCGGCCTCGACGTGCGCCTGCGCCGCTTTCTGGTGGAGCCCCGCGGGGAGGACGCCGACCGGGCAATCCTCCCGGGCAGCCCCGACAAAAGCGAACTGCTGCGACTGGTGAAGGAGGGCGAAATGCCTCCGAAGGGGAAAAAACTCACCCCCTCCGAGCTCCAACTCCTCGAGGACTGGATCGCGCAGGGAGCCCCTACCGCCCGGCCCGAGCCCGAACAGGTGCCCCCGGTTTACATCACGGAAGAGGACCGCGAGTTCTGGGCCTTTCAACCCCTCCAGCGTCCGCGCCCCCCCAGCCCCAAGACCGCCCCCGCGGGGATGGGAGCCATCGACCGTTTTGTGCTGGCGAAGCTCGAGGAAAAACAGCTCCGCTTCAACCCTGAAGCCCCAAAGGCGGTCCTGCTGCGGCGGGCTTCGCTGGATCTGACGGGCCTGCCCCCCACACCGGAGGAAGTGGCCGCCTTTGACGCCGACACCGCGCCGGACGCCTATGCCCGCCTCGTCGAACGGCTGCTGGCCTCCCCGCATTACGGGGAGCGTTGGGGCCGCCACTGGCTCGACATCGCCGGCTACGCCGACAGCGACGGCTACAGCGAAACAGACCCGCCCCGCCCCTGGGCCTACCACTTCAGAGACTACGTCATCCGCGCGCTCAACGCCGACAAACCCCTCGATCGCTTCATCCAGGAGCAGCTCGCCGGAGACGAGTTGGTGCAGGGGCCCCTCAAAAACATGGCCCCCGAAACGGTCGAAACGCTTTCGGCAACCGGCTTCCTGCGCATGGTTCCGGACGGGACGGCCGCGGCTCCAACCGCCGACCAACTGACTGCGAGAAACGCCGTCGTGGCCGAGTCCATCAAGGTCGTTTCCACCTCGCTGCTGGGCCTCAGCGTCGGCTGCGCCCAGTGTCACGACCACAAACACGATCCCATCCCGCAGCGGGATTACTACCAACTGCGGGCGGTTTTCGAGCCCGGGCTGGATCCGGCCAATTGGCGGCTGCCGGCGGCCCGGCTCCTCTCGCTGATGACCGACACGGAGCGGGCCCACAATGCGACCGTCGAGGTCGAGGCCAAGGTCGTCGACGAGAAGCGCAAAAAGCGGGAGGACGAACTCATCGAGCTGGTCCTCGGCTGGGAGTTGGAAAAGAGGCCGGAAGAACTCCGGGCTCCCCTGCGGAGCGCTTACCGCAAGGAGGCCAAGAGCCGGACGCCAGAAGAGTTGAGCCTGTTGAAGGAACATCCGACGATCAACCAGCTGAGCCCCGGCTCCCTTTACCTGTACGACAGGACCTACAACACCAAACACGAAGCGGAGCTCAAAGAGATCGGCGCAGGCGCAGTCGAGATCCGCAAACGCAAGACGGAGGAAATCTTCCTGCCGGTGTTCAACGAGACCGCCGCCGCCGTGGCGGCCCCCCCGGCCACCGCGATCTTCCACCGGGGCGACCCCAAAAACCCGAAGGCCACCGTGGGCCCCGCCGACCTGACAATCCTCGCCGCCTTCCAGAAGGCGCCTCTGGGCGGGTCCAAGCCAGGCGCAACGGCCACCGGGCGCCGGGGCGACTTTGCGCGCCACCTCACCTCCGGCAAGCATCCGCTGGCCACCCGCGTGCTGGCCAACCGGATCTGGCACCACCATTTCGGAAGGGGGATCGTGGGGACCGTGGCGGACTTCGGCAACCAGGGCGACCGTCCGACCCATCCGGAACTCCTCGACTGGCTGGCTTCCGAACTGGTGGCCAGAAAATGGAGCCTCAAGGACATGCACCGGCTCCTCATGAACTCGGCGGTCTACAAGCAGTCCTCCACCCGCACCGCGGAAGGGGACGCGGTGGATCCGGACAACCTGCTTTTGTCGCGGGCCTCGGTGCGCAGGCTGGACGCCGAGACGCTCCGCGATGCGATGCTCTCGGTCAGCGGCCAGCTCAACCCGAAAATGTTCGGGACGCCGGTGCCGGTGATGCTGGACACCGACGGGCAGGTCATCGTGGGAGTGGACACCACCGACACCGCGGGCCGGCCCACCGGCAAGGTGGTGCCGCTCAACGGGGAGGAGTTCCGCCGCAGCGTGTACGTCCAGATGCGGCGCACCCGCCCGCTCGCGCTGCTGGAGGCGTTCGACCTGCCCAAGATGGAGCCCAACTGCGAACTGCGCTCCGCCTCCACGGTGGCGCCGCAGTCGCTGACGTTGATGAACAGCGCCTTCGCCCTCGGGGCCGCCACGGCGTTTGCAGAACGCGTCCAAAGGGAGGCCGGCGCCACGCCCGAGGCCCGGATCCAACGGGCTTGGAAGCTCGCACTCGGCACCCTGCCCACCCCCACCGAACTCGAGCGGGCGGGAGCCTTTCTCAAAGACCAGACACGCACCCTCCAGACCAAGCCGGCGGCCACTCCCCCGCCCCCTCCGGCGCCCCCAAAGACCGGCGCTCCTCCGGCAGCGGCCCCCGCAACCCCAGCCAAAGCGGGTGGCGCCCCCGCGCACCCGCCGGAACTGGCCGCCCTCGCCACGCTTTGCCAGGCCCTTCTCAATTCCAACGCGTTTCTCTATGCCGACTGATCTGCCTGCAAACGGATGTCTCTCCCGGCGCCACCTTCTGGCCAGGGGCGGTTTCTGCCTGAGTTCGCTCGGCGCCCTTTCCCTGCTGCAAAAGGAGGGGCTGCTGGCAAAACCCGTCGACCTGGTTCCCCGGCATTTTGACACGCTCCCCAAACCCCCGGCAGCCCGCCCCAAGGCGCGGGCCATGATCTCCCTTTTCATGCAGGGCGGCCCCAGCCAGATCGACCTGTTTGATCCAAAGCCGGAGCTGGATAAACGCAACGGCCAGAAGTTCAGCGGCGACATCAAATTTGACGACGCCGCAAACGCCAGCACCACGCTCATGGCAAGCCCGTGGAAGTTCAAACAACACGGCAAGAGCGGCACGGCCGTCAGCGAACTGCTCCCCTACTTTGCCCAGATCGTCGACGAGGTGCTGCTCATCCGCGGCATGCAAACCGGCGTGAGCAACCACGGCCAGGGCATCTACGCGATGCAGACCGGAGGCGTCCTCGCGGGCCGGCCCACCCTTGGCAGCTGGCTCAGCTACGCGCTCGGTTCCGAAACGAGCGAACTGCCCGCCTATGTCGCACTCACCGACCCGCGGGGCCTGCCCGTCCTCGGCGTCTCCAACTGGACCCAG
>CANJYI010000299.1 GCA_947478975.1 Chthoniobacteraceae bacterium | reverse complement strand
GTAGTCTTGCCTGCATCAATGTGCGCGGCAATACCGATGTTCCGCGTCTTTTCGAGCGGATATGCGCGGTGAGGAGAATTGGGATTCGTGGACACGAGTTTGAGAGCTTTTGCCTGAGAGGCGTTCAGTACGAAAATGGCGGAAAGATCTTGGCTTAGGCGGGCGCAGGGACGAAGCATTGCGAAACAAGACCTCCCTAAACCACTGCCAGAGAACTAGAAGCGGAAGTGAGCAAAGGCGCGGTTTGCCTGCGCCATCTTGTGGGTGTCGTCCCTCTTCTTGATGGAGTTGCCCTGGCCGTTGGCTGCGTCCCGCAGTTCGTTGGCAAGAGCGTCCGCAATGCCGGTGGCCTTACGGGACTTGGCGTAGTTGACAATCCAGCGCATCGCCAAAGCCAATGCACGAGCCGGCGCCACTTCCATCGGAACCTGGTAGGTCGCACCACCCACCCGGCGGCTTTTGACCTCAAGACGGGGACGAACATTGTCCACTGCCTTGTTGAGCACCTCGAGCGGATCGACAGTCTCCGAGCTCTGGCGGGTCTTTTCGATGGCAGTGTAGACAATCCGCTCAGCAAGCGACTTTTTGCCACTTTTCATGATGGTGGCAATCATGCGAGCCACCACTGGGCTGCCATAACGGCTGTCCAGTTTTTCTTCCTTGTGAATTACGCGACGACGACGGGACATTTTTAGATCCTGTTAAAATTACTTCTTACCCTTGGCGGGCTTGCCACCCTTGCCCTTGACCGCTTCCTGGCCCGGCTTCGGACGCTTCGCTCCGTACTTCGAACGGGAACGACGACGGCCGTCCACTCCGAGGGAGTCAAGCGTCCCGCGAACGATGTGGTAGCGAACGCCTGGCAAATCTTTCACACGACCGCCGCGCACCAGCACGATGGAGTGTTCCTGAAGGTTGTGACCTTCACCTGGAATGTAGGCAATCACCTCGAAACCATTCGTGAGTCGCACCTTCGCAACCTTACGCAAGGCGGAGTTGGGCTTCTTCGGGGTACGGGTCATGACCTGCACGCAGACGCCACGGCGGAACGGGTTCTTCGTCAGAGCGGGGCTCTTGGATTTGACCTGAATCTTTTGGCGTCCTTTACGGACGAGCTGGTTGATCGTTGGCATGAAACTCTTTGGCTGGTGAGCAGTGATACTTCCTGTTTCGGCTGGAAGCGCAGCCCCTGCGAAAGTCTCTCTCGCGAAGTCGGGATGACTGCGCGATGATCGGTTTCCTTCAGGCTTCGGCTCTCGTTATGGCACCTCTCGAGCGTCCACGGCCATTCATGGCATCCAAATGCGGTCCATGAAATGGAACCGGAAAGGATGCACTGAAGCCGAAGCCGCGAGAGCGCAGGCCGAAGCCGACGAGAGCGCGAAGGGGTTGTGTTTGTACGGGCAGATGATTCTGGGTTCAAGGGAAAGTTTTAAGAAAACACACTTCCTTGCCTTGTTCGGGGCCGATTTCAATCGAATCGGGGATGCGGGAGCTGCCGGTCTGGCAGCATAGCTAGCATCTTAACGCAATGGCATCCAGTTATTTAAAAACCTTTAGCGGGCCATCTTAACGATGCGCCGTCGAACCAAGCACCCAACTGGTAATCGGAGACAAATAGTTTTGGCCCGCCAAGATGCCGCCAAAAAAAATGCGACCCGAGCGACGGAGGCGCACACGCTGCTAGGGTCCAATCGGTTACGGCCCACCCCCCGGTAGCCGCCTCCGCAATCCTTTCGGAACGCCAAAGATTGCTAATGCATGTCCGCCAGCAACCTATGCAATCATCCGTAGTCACACTCGGCCAACCCCAACAACCGTGCGTCGGATTGCGCCCCTGAAGGCACGGGCCAAAGCCTCAATGAGAAGGCGGCCATGCATGCGGGCTAAAGCCAAGTTGTCCCGCCCATAGCGGAAGTGCGAAACCCCGCCAGCCTCCTTGCTTGGGTACCGCACCGGCGTCCTCACTCCAACCACAGGCAGGCCATTCCAGACCATCCGAACCGCGATTTCGGCGTCAAAATCATATCCCCTGCCCCAGCGGGTTTCAGAAAACGCGCTCAAAAACGCCTGCAGCGGATAAACCCGCATCCCGAACAGGGAATCGCAACGCATTCTCCCAAAGGTTTCTACGAGGGCAAGCGCGTTTGCGAGGCGCCGGAAATAGACACGTTCCAAGGGGGCATCCCGCCCAAAGATGGGCTCGCCCATGATCAGAGCATGGGGGCTCTGCTCGCATTGCTTCTTAAACTCGGGCACCAACTCGGGGGGGTGCTGCCCATCTGCATCAAAAGACATAATATGCGTAAACCCTTCGACAGAAGCCTTTTGCGCACCCTCCAGCAACGAGGCCCCCTTTCCTGAGTTCGAACTGCGCCGCAGCACGCGGAGCCCCGGAGGCTCGCCCAAAAGCGATTCAAGCCCAAGGTCACTCCCATCAGCACTCCCGTCCACCAGCACCCAAACGTCGGGATGGAATGCCACCAGCGCGCGGGCGGTATCTAATAGGAGTGGCCCCGGATTAAATGCCGGCACCAACACGAGGAGCCGAACGGGAAGGCCAGACAGGGGCGGAGGGACGGATATAGAGGTGTTAAACTGGAAGGGATCCGCCATTGGGGTGATCAGCGCATGCTTCCTGTCCCAAGGCGGCACGGAGGCGACACACGTGAACTTACCTTCAGGACGGTACGTCGGTTTTCCGACTAAATCAAGGTCAGGCCTGGCAAGCGCCCATTCCAAGCGCCCATTCCAAGGGGCCACGCCCAGCCCACGGAAGTTTTTACGATAAGGCTTCCACTCCAGTGTATCCACAGTGTAAATTTGGTTTCCTTGGGAAACCTTGCGAAGTTCGTCTCCCTTCCACACAAACAGTTCCAAACATCACAGACCTATGAGTTCCTCCTCGAACACACAATGCAGCTTCGGACCGGACAGTTCCCCGTTGTTGCACCCCGGAGATGTCCCGTTCCACTCGCGCCGCGACTTCCTGGTCCGCGGTGGACTCGGCATGGGCGGCTTGAGCCTCGCTGCACTGTTTGGGATTAATCCCTTCGACCTGGAAGCGGCTGGGCCTGCGGGGCCGCTGGCTCCCAAGGCCGCGCACTTTCCTGTCAAGGCCAAGTCCATCATTCAGATTTTTGCCGGCGGCGCTCCCTCCACCGTAGATACATGGGACCCGAAGCCGGACCTTGTTGCAAACGACGGAAAAAAGATTCCCGGTTACGAAGGGCTCGCTCTCGGCTCACCGTTCAGGTTTGACAAGCTCGGCAAGTCGGGAGTGGAGGTTCCCGAAATCTTCCCATCCATCGGCAAGCACATCGACGACATCGCGGTCATCCGCTCGCTTTTCGCGGAAATTCCGGACCATGCGATCGCAGCGAAAATGTTGATGACAGGTTCGACTCAGCTCCCGAAGCCGAGCCTCGGCTCGTGGCTCGTATACGGACTGGGAAGTCTCAACCAAAACATGCCAGGCTTCATTACCTTGGGAGGTGATTCGACGTTCCGTCAGGCGGCATTCCTTCCCGGCATCTATCAAGGCTGTAACGTCAACTACGATCCGAACGCCTCTCTTTCCACGATTTTGGCAAACATCCGGAGCGAATTCAGTACGCTCGACCGGCAACGCCGCCAGTTGGACCTGTCCATGCAGTTGAGCAAAATGCATGCAGCCCAGCTGCAGAAAGACTCCCAGCTGGACGCGCGGATCGAGGCCTTCGAAATTGCCTTCAAGATGCAAACGGAGGCGACCGACGCCTTCGACGTGTCTAAGGAACCCCAAAGCATTCGCGACATGTACGAGCAAGTCCCTGCGGGCACCACCCCAGGGATGGGCATGCGTATGGGCGGAGGCAAGAACGCAGTGGGAACGAAGCTCTTGGTCGCCCGCCGGCTCGTGGAGCGGGGCGTACGGTTCGTGCAGGTGGCCACGGGAGGCTGGGACACCCACGCCGACATCGGCAACAGCGTCCGCAATGCGGCCACCGGCATCGACGGCCCCGCGGGAGCGCTCCTGACAGATCTAAAGCAGCGCGGCCTGCTGGATTCGACCATCGTCATCTGGGGCGGCGAGTTCGGCCGGACCATCACTGCTGGCGGCGGAGCAGGCGCTCCCGGACGCGACCACAACGGCAAGTCCATGGTCGCATGGATGGCCGGCGGCGGCGTCAAGGGCGGGCAAGCCTACGGCGCAACCGACGAGTTCGGTGGCAAGGTCGTGGATAACAAAATGCACGTGCATGACTTCCACGC
>CANJYI010000298.1 GCA_947478975.1 Chthoniobacteraceae bacterium | reverse complement strand
TGTCCGCGTTGTTTTCTACCGTTTTGAAGCCGAAGTCTTCGGGTGGTGGAGCCCCGTTTATTTTGGCCCAGCTGCGGCGGAAAGTGGCGTCGTCCTTGGCGGCCTTGCGGATTTCGGCGACGGCTTCGGTGTTCTCTGGGCGGGCCGCCGCCTCGTCCACGGCCTGCGCCCACATTTCGGCCCGTTGGAGAGCGTCCTGTGCGTCGGTGTAGGCCTTGGAGATGTCCTTGAGGGTCTCCTCCGCCTCCCAGTGGAGCTTTTTTTCGACGGGCGCGTTGGTGAGACGCAGGAGGGTTTCCTCCAGCGCCTCGCGTCCCAGCGACTGGTATTGCTCAAACTGGTTGGCCGACATGAACAGGTTCGAGCCAACCGTGTCGAAGGAACCCGTCCCCGAGTCAGCGGGCAGTTCACTGACGTTGATCTCGACCCCCAGCATTTCCCGCAGGGTGTTCTTGTACTCGCGCCGGTTGAGTCGGCGCATGGTGATGACTCCCTTTTGGTCGCCCAGGTTCCGGCGGGCCACCACCATCAGATTGGAAAGGTCGTCGAGAAAGTCGGTTTTCCCCGCCTTGGGCGGCTGCTTTTCGTCCTCCGGCGGCATTTCACCGGCGTTCATTTGGTTGAGGATTTTCTGCCAGCGCTCCGCGGTTTCGAGCGAGGTGATTTCTAGCGGCAGGTCGTCGATGCGGAACTTGCCCTTCTGTTTTTCGGGACCGTGGCAGCTCTTACAATGGGAATCCAGAAGGGCGCGGTGACGCTCCGGCACCTGCGCGTGACCTTCTGCCTCGAGGGCCGCGCCCTCCGCCCCCGGCGAAATCAGGAGGCCGAGGCCCAAAATGACGGCGGCAGGAAATGGAGGGCGCAGGGTTGTGAAAAGTGGCATCTTTGGGGCCTGTTAGAAGAAGGGGAGCGCTTTCTTCTGCATTGTTGCTCGGACGGATTGCGCTGGGGGCGCGCAGTCTTGGTTCCACTAAGTAGACTGCTTCTTTTTCTTTTCCTTTGGCGGTGCGGGCAGCTTGATGCTTGCCAGCTCGTTTTCGTCCAGCCGGCCGTCGTTATTAACGTCGAGTGACTTGAGGGCGGTGTCTCCTTCGGCGAAAGCTTCCAGAAGCGCTTTTCGCTCCTCAGGATCGAGAATGCCGTTTTGATTCAGGTCGAATTTCGCGCAGCCGTATGTCCCTGAGGAGCGCTCTTCCTTCTTTCCCTTGGCCTGAGAGGTCTGACCGGAAAGGAGTATGGCAAGAATGGTAAGCAGTGGGAGGGTGTGCTTCATTGGAAATCAGGGGGGTTACTCAGTCGGCTGCAGTTTTCCGTCTGCGGCTTTCCATACGAAAATGCGCCCGTCCGTTGCGCCGGCGGCGATCAGGGCGCCGTCCGCGGTGGCGCTGAGGCTTTGCAGGAAGGCCTCCACCTTGTCCAGTTTTTGGATCTTGGACGTGTCGGAGCGCTGTTCGCCGGTATGCTTCTGGATGGCGGAGTAAACCGCGCCGTTTCCGCGTTCGGTCACCCCGATGAGTCGGGAGCCGTCCTTCGACCAGCAGATGGCCGAAACCACTTGTTTCTTGTCGCCCAGCACGGCGTCCTGTTCGCGGCTTTCCTGATCCCAGACCTTGATTTCGCGGTCTGCTCCGGTGGTCGCAAGCCTTGGTTTTAGCGAGTCAAAGGCCACCCCGAGCACCTGGTTGGTGTGGCCTTCGTAGGTGGCGCTCAAGGCGTCGGTGGCGGTGTCCCAGCGGCGGGCCAGACGGTCCGCGCCGGCGGTTGCCAGCCAGCGGCCGTCCGCGGAAAGCGCGAGCGCGTAGACGGAGTCGTCGTGGGCTTTCCATGTCTTGAAGAGCTGTCTTTGCTGCCAGCCGACTTTGTGAAGAAAGCCGCCGCGGCTCGCCAGGGAGTCGGCGATCCAGAGGATGTCGCCGGCGTTGGAGAGTGCCAGAGCGGTGACCTGTCCCACGAGGCCCGCGCTCCATTCGCCTTCGGCCAGGCCGTCCTTGGTTCTCCAGAAACTCACTTTGCGGAAGCCCCCGGCAAACAGATGCGTCCCGTCGGGGGTCCAGACCAGCGACTGAACCGCTTCCATCTGCACCTCGAAGGACTGGATGACGGGAAAGCGCTCCTGCTTGGTGTCCCGGATCTCGATGCGCCCGCCGCGCGCCACCGCCAGCTGCGAGCCGTCTGGAGAAAACGACAGGGACAGGACCGACTCCATGGTCTTGGGCATTTTGCGCAGCTTCACTGGTTGCGGCTTCGGAGGCTTGTCCATGACCGACGCGTCCCAGGGGGCGCCCGCGTTGATCCAGGCTTTGATGGCGTCGGTTTGCTGCGGGGTGAGCTGCTTTTTTGGTGGCATGTGCGGATCGCCGCCTTTGAGCAAAACCTCGTGCAGCAGGCTCTCCTCGCCGTGGCCCGGCTTGAGGACGGGACCCGATTCGCCGCCTTTTTTGAGGCTTTCCTCGGTGCCGAGTTTCAGTCCGCCCTTGACCTTCCCCGGACGGTGGCAGGCAACGCATTCATCCCGGAGGATCTCCAAGGCGGCGACGGCCAGGGGGTTTTGGGTGGCGGCCGGAGCCGCAGTCGACGGAGTGGCGGCTGGAGTGGCGGCTGGAGTGGCGGCTGGAGTGGCGACAGCGGGCTTTGGTGCGGGTGCAGGCGTCTCTGGGGTTTGCGCGTCCGCTTGTTGCACCATGGAGGCAATTGCGAGTGCGGCGAGGCGTGCGTGTTGCCGCAGCCAGGTGGCAAGCTTGCGGGTAAGGGTTCGAGATGACAGGGCCCTGTGCATGGAGAAACGGGGAGGTGCTATTTTTTCGCAGGTGGCGCGGCTGGAGCAGCCACCGGCGGCCCCACCGTCACCCACAGATCCCTGGCGAAGTCGGATTGCGAAACGCCCCGGCGCAGTTCTGCCCGCAAGGGGTAGAGCGCGCCCAGCAACACTGGCGGGGTGGCTTTTGTCCAAATGGATGCCCACGCTACGGCGGTCGCCGCCGGCGCGTTGGAGGCGGCCTGGAGGGTGATGTCAAAGTCGCCCCCTTTTTCTGGCACTGCGACCTCCGCAGCGAACACGCCTTCAGGCAGGCCCGCGAGCCGCATGACCAGCGGCTCTTTCCAACCGTTAAGGAAGGTTGCCTTTGCCTTAAGGACCAGCGTTTTTCCATTCTCGAGCCGCACCGGCTTACCGTCCAGAAGGTCCACAGTGTAGGCCGGTGCCGGCGGCGCGATCTCGAGCACATACTCTGCGCCCGGCCCGCCTCTTTGGAAGAGGTCCCGAACCACCAGAGTGTAGTCGCCATCCACGGTGGCCGTCCAAGCCACGGTCGGTTCTTGGAAGACGTCGGCGGGGTTGGCGTTGGCCGCCACCTGTTCGCCCGCTGGATTTTTCACCAGCAGATCCCCGTCCAGTCCCAGCCCAAGGCTGCGCGACCAAAAACGAGCCTGCAGACGCTCCCCCTTTTTCATCGTGACCCGGTAGGCAGCGGAGGCGCCGGGAGCGGCGAGGCGGCCCCCGGTCACGCAGGGAGGGGTGCACGTGGCGGGTTTTTCCAGCGACGCCTCAGGCATCGCCTGAATCGGGTGCGCGGCTCTCACTACGTAAAGCGGCGCAATCGCTCCTTTTGGAAAAACCGTTCCCATGTCCGGGAAGCCTGGGATCTTGGTGGCGGAGAGCTCCGCTTTGGCGGCCTCAGGCTTGAGCGCCTGCCCGAGCAGTTCCACCGTTCCCTTGCCCCCGGCCGGCAGCGCGGCAGGAAAGACCCGCTGCACCAATGGAGCATTGGTGACGGCTATCTGATACGAGCAAAGCGCGGAGCCTGTGAAGTTGACGTCGGAGGCTGGCGGGTGGCCAAACCCCGCCACTTGAAGCAGGTAAACACCGTCTTCCGGAGCAGTGAAAGTCAGCTCCGGATCTAGGTTCTGGCCGTCGCTGGCGGTGGCAAGCTTGGTGCCGCGTTGGTCGAGAACGTGCAGATGCATGTCGACGGGCGAGCCCAGGCTGTAGGCGTCGACCTTGCAGAAAATGGAGGCGCCCTTCTTTAGCGTCAGGGCGAAGCCGTCGACATCGCCTCCTTTTTCGAGACGGCCCTGGATCCAGGCGGGCAGCTTGGCGATGGGCTGCGGAGCGGCAATTTCATCGTTGGGTTCCTTTTCCTCGACGCGGGGCAGGGGGCCGACGGCAAACCGGACCGGCAGGGTGGCTCCCTCCGCGTTCACAAAACGCACCAGGTGCAGTCCGGGGGCGGCCTCGGGGGCGACGGTTGCCACCGCGTTGCCAC
>CANJYI010000297.1 GCA_947478975.1 Chthoniobacteraceae bacterium | reverse complement strand
GGCCCGCTTTGGGCAACGGTACCGGAGGTGCCGCTGGCCAAGGTTCTGAGAACGCCAATCCAAGGCGAGGTCGGCAGGGTCGTGATTTCGCTGACGGCCGATCCCAATGCGTCAGTGAGTGACAGGCTTTGCTGCGAGATTACCAGATTGAACTCCATCCGGGTCTCTCCAGCGCTGCTCTTGGCAAGGAGAGTCAGAGACCAGACCCCGTTTGACGCCCCCTCTGGAGGCGTCCCGCTCAGCACCAGATTTGCCAGGTCAAACGTCAAACCAGCCGGTAGCTTCGCCGCCAGTTTCGTCACCGTTGTTTTGCTCGGATCGGTCACCTCAAACTTTATTGAAACCGGCAGCTTCTCAGTCGCTGTAATCAGCTTTGAATTAAGGAAGGCGGGAAGGGTGTTTGCCCCCTCGACCATCCCACTCATGGCGTAGCCTCCCAAGGAGCCGTAGGCAGAATACCCGGTCTTGTATCCGCCGACTGGTTCGGCCCCCGTCCCAGTGGGCACGACCTTCAACCGATAGACTCCAGCAATCAACGTCTGCGAAATAGACGCCCCAAGAGCGTCCACGGGATCGGCCACCACCACCGAGGCGCCGTTTCCATCCAACAAGTCCAACCTAAAATCCCCTGTTCCCACGGAGGACGTCGGGCGTACTGTGGCGGTCAGCTTCCCTCCCGTGGTGGAAAACTGGTAGACGTTTGAATCAGCTTGGGAGACCAGGGTTCCAGAAGTCTGAAACAACGTCCCGTTGAGCGGCAGAATCCTCACCGCGCCCGGCGCTACCGGCGAAGGGACGAGAGTGAATTTGTTTCCATTGCCGATGACGAAGAGATCGTCCTGGCCGGTGTTGTTTGCGTCATAATACTGCCCATGGCTCCACTGCGTCAGATTCACACCGAAGGGCGCCCCCATGATGGGCCCCCAACTGGTGACTCCTCCGCCATGTCCTCCATAGTACTCCTTGCCTCCCTTTGCCGTTCCATGGTGACTGAGCCCCAAAGTATGGCCCACCTCGTGGGCAATCGTGTCGGCGCAGCTCTTGACACTCTGGTTGAACACCCAGCAAACGATGTCCGACCCGCCCCATTTCCAACTATTGAGGTACGCCACCCCGCCCGTGCCGGGACCCGTGGTGTCGGTGGGCGTCACAACCGCACGCATCCTGCTCCCAAGGGGCGCATCCTGATAAACCGTGGGCATTGTCGTCAGGGTGATGTCAAACGGCGCGAAATCCTCGGCCGCACGGGTCATTGCCTGGGTGATTGCGTCTCCGCTTAAGACCGATGGCACTACTGGGATTGCCGTTTTTCCCCAAGAAGTCGAAGTGATGTTCCCTCCGGCAAAATCCACATAAATAACGCCCTTGGCCCCGGGCCGTGTATTGATCTTTGGGATCACCTGCGTGGTAGTGGCTCTTGCGACCGTTCCGGAGCCGTCTTTCACCCCCCCTGAAACGTCCCTCTTAATTCCCGGATTGCAAACCAGCGAGCTGAGGCGGCGCTCCACAAGGACCACATCCGAACCGTCCATCTGGATCTGGTAGCCAACCCCCAACTCCGGAAAATAGATCCCTCCATGCACTTGCTCGGAACTTGCATTTAGCTGAAAGGTCCCTTTTTCGCCGTCCAGCGTCCCGCCCATCCGGAACCAGCCGGGATCGGAGCTGACGATATTTACGGTCCCATACAATTCCTCGCCGTTGACTGTTGGCAGCGCAATTCTTTCTCCCTGAGCAACACCCCCCCAATTCTTGAAGCTTGCCGGCTTCAGCCGAAGCACCCTGCCCTTGTCCGAATCAGGATTCATTCCCGGCGCGCTCAAGGGGCCGCCTTCCACTGGAGCCTTTGGCACCAACAACGAAGTGATCCGGGGCGCGGCCTTCGTTCCAACCCCGCCCGCCTGAGTCTTCGCTCCCGCTGGGACAGCCGCTTGATTTACTCCGAGCACCAACCCCGACTCCGAACTGCCAGCAGCCTTAGCGGTGTCCGCAGAAGTGAGACTGCTATGCCGCTCCTCCCCACTCGTAGCCAAATAAGTCGCGCTACCAACCACCGCAAACACGGCGAGCCCTGTCGCCGCATTCTTCCAAGCTTTAGAACTGTTCTGGGTTTTCATAGGGAATCTAGGGAGCTACTGAATAACAGCACAAACCGTGCCCGGCTGAGAAAGAGATCCCGTGAAATGCTGCCATCCATGCTGGCAGGTGACACAGGGCCAGAGGTGGCTTTTCTCAATTCCCTGAATCGATTTCGGCCGCAGTAGTGAAGCCAAACCCTCGGAAGAAAAACTGGCGGATGGGGAGGGATTCGAACCCTCGGTACCCTTATGAGGTACACACGCTTTCCAGGCGAGCCCGTTCGACCGCTCCGGCACCCATCCGTTTCCAAGTAGAGCCAATAACCATCGGGGATTTCCCCGCCGGGAAGCAAGTTCTTTTCTTCGCGCCGCCCTAGGCCCTACGCCGGAAGCGGTGCCACGCCCTGGCCTCCATGAACCGTCCGAGAGCGGGAGCCTGGTACCTCCGAGCTTTTCCTGCACCCTTTCTGGAAAATAATCCGGCAACATGTGGGCGTTTTTGTGGCTACCCCATAGATAAGCATGAATTCTCCCGCTCCCGACCGCAGCCTGCACGAACCCTTCCTCAGCTTGTACGCTGAACACCAGGCGGCCCTGCACACCTTCATCCGGTCGATGCTGCCCGGACGCGAGGAAACGGCCGAGGTGATGCAGAATGTGATCGTGGTCTTGTGGCAAAAGTTTGAGACGGCGCAGGACTTCAAAAAGTGGGCCTTTGGGGTGGCGCGACTGGAGGTTCTCAAATTCCTGCAAACCCGCAAACGCGACCGCCACATTTTCGACGACGCACTGGTCAACCAACTCGCAGACCGGGCCGTCCTCTTGGAGCGACAGCATCTGGCCGAACGAGAGGCGCTGGAGGGCTGCCTGCAAAAGCTCCCCGCCGTGCAACGGGAACTGGTGCTGCGCGCTTACACAAAGGGCAGCACAATGAACGCCCTCGCCGCCCTGCGCGGGCAGACCCCGATGGCCCTCTACAAACTCCTCCACCGCATCCGGCAGGTCTTGCAGGAATGCGTGCACACCACCGTCACCAAAAGGGAAATCGCATGAACACCGACTGGCACGACCTCATCCAGCACTACATCGCCGGCACTCTCACAGACGCAGACGCCCGGCGGCTTCAGGACGCCCTCAAAAAGGATCCCGCAGTGGCCGAGTTGTACCTTAGCTACATGAACCTGGACGTCTCCCTAGAGTCCCACGCCAGCTCCAGCGCCTCGGTTGCGCAGATGCTCTCAAACCTGCCTCTCAACGAGGAGCCCCGCCCGACGCGCCCGGTCTTCTGGCGGCCCCTTATGGCGGCGGCGGCGGGCCTCGCGCTTGGGCTCTTCAGCGCTTCACTGCTCTTCGCCTATGCTGCACCTCAGGCCGTCGTGACTGCGTCCCGCCTGCTCTCCCTTGTCGACGGGGGCTTTGAAAGGCAGGCCGACCGCATCGCCTCCGGGTTCCCCTTGGATTTCGGGGTGTGGAGCGGGGACGAAGCTGCGGTTGTCGCCGGGAAGGCGAAGGCCGGCGGGCGGGCGCTTTGCTTTGAACGCGCGCAGGGCGATCCGGCGGTCCCGCACAGTCGGGCCGACTCCTGCGATGTCTTCCAGCTTGTGGATTTGCGCGCACTGCGCGGCAAGGCCGACGGCCCCGGAGATGCGGTGCTGGAACTGTCCGCCGACTTTCGAGATGCACGGCCGGAGGCGGGAGCCCCGGTGCGGTTCGGCTGCCACTTGTATCTATTTTCGGGAAAGCCCGAGGCGCTGCACTCCTCCTGGCCTGCGCCACTGCGCGAGGCCTTGGGCTACGGCGTGGCGGACTGCATCACGGAGGGCAAAAGCGGCACAGCGGATTGGCAGCACCTCACGGCACGCTGCGTCCTGCCGGCGAATGCGGACTTCGCGGTGGTGCAGCTCGCCTGCGGCCGGCCGCGGGGAAAAGCGACGCAAGCGCCGGAGCTGGGCCACCAGTTTGCCGACAACGTAAACCTGACGCTCAAAACCCAGCCCAAGCTGCCCGTCCGCCTCCTTCAAAAATAGAGGGCCCCCGTGTTTTACACCGCCATGCGCCACTCGCTTTTCCTCCTCTTTTTCACGTTACTCCCACTTGAGGCCTTCGCCGCGCCCCAGGCCTTCCTCGAGCGTCACTGCCACGACTGCCATGACGCGGATTCCAAGAAGGGCAACCTCGACCTGACCTCGCTGGGCTTTGGCGCCGAAAACG
>CANJYI010000296.1 GCA_947478975.1 Chthoniobacteraceae bacterium | reverse complement strand
GCCGATGGGTTCAAGAGCGTTCGCCTTGGCATAGGCGGAAATCCAGTCTGCGGTCGCCTGCGCTCCCGGGGTGCCGGTGCGGCGTCCTTCGCGAGCGGGATCCGCCAGCCACTGCACCTGCGCCTGCAAATCCGCCGCCCGAATCTCCGGGGAAAAATCGCTCTGGGCCGCGGCCTGCGCGCGCGCCGGGCTCTTGGCCACTGCCTCGAGTGCGGCGGTGTGGTCCCAGTCGGCGATGTGCAGCTGCGACTTGCCACCCGCGCCGCGGTTGGTGGTCCAGCACAGCTTTGCGCCGTCCGGGGAAAACACCGGCAGCCCGTCAAAGCCCGGAGTCCAGGTGACGCGGACCGGTTCGTGCAGCCCGTCGGTGTCGACGAGGAACAGCTCGAAGTTGTCGAAGCCCAGCTTGTTGGCGGTGAAGATGAGGTACTTGCCCGAGGGATGGAAGTAGGGGGCCCAAGACATGCAGCCGAAGTCGGTCACGCGGCGGACATCCGTGCCGTCGATGCGGCAGGTGTACACATCGGCGTTCATCCCGCCCGTGTCGAAGCGGCGCCACACGATCCGCTGGCCGTCCGGCGAGAAGAACGGGCCGCCGTCGTAGCCCGGAGCGCTGGTGATTTGGCGGACATTGGAGCCGTCCGCGTCCATCACGTAGAGGTCGGCGAAATAGGCGGGATCCTTGTCGAAGCGGGCCCGGTCTTCGGGGGAGAGTTTTTCGAGGGGATAGGCTCCGCGGGTCGAGGAGAAGACGATGTGTTTGCCGTCGGGGGAGAACGAGGCCTCGGCGTCGTAGCCCGTGGAATGGGTGAGCTGTTGGATTGCGGAGCCGTCGGCGTTGGCGGAGAAGATTTCGTACTCGGGATCGTAATCCCAAGAATAGCGGCGGGTTTTACCCGAAGCGCGGAACTCCAGTTCGGCGGTCATTTTGGCCTGGGCCTGGGGATCGGCGTGGGTGGAGGAGAAGAGGAGCCTGTTTTGAGCGGGCTGGAAAAAGGCGCAGGTGGTTTTGCCTTTGCCCGTGGAAAGGCGGCTCACATCGCCCGAAACAAGATCGAGCGTGTAGATCTGGTAAAAGGGGTTGCCGGCTTCGCGCTCGCTTTGGAACACCAGCGCCTTGCCGTCGCTGCGAAAGTAACCTTCCCCGCTGCGGGCGCCTTCGAGGATGAGTTGGCGCGTGTTTTGAAGAAAGGCAGACTCTTCGGCGGCGAGGAGCGACGCGGGAAGAACCAGTGCGGAGAGGAGTGCCGCGAGGGAGGAGGGGTTGCGCATATTCAAATCGTTAACACGGCCTCGAAATTGGGCAAGCGGTAGGCGAGGGGAGGAATCAGCCCAGCGTGTAGGTCTGCAGGACACCCCACTCGGGCCAAATGTCCATCTTGCGCTGGGGCTGGCCGCCCGCGCCGGAAAGGACCAGGGTGAGGCCATCGGCGCTGAAGCGGGAATGGGTGAGCCGTTTTTTGGTGTCGAGCGAGTGCACCAGGGAGCCGTCCGCGGCTGAGAAAAGCGCGGCGTTCCAGGTTCCCTGGGCCTGCCGGCCCGCCATCAGGAAATGGCTGCCGTCCGGGGTCCAGCACACGCTCTCCATGAGGCCGGAGCCGTGCTGGCCGTCCTTGATCTGGTCGAGTCGTTCGGCGCTGCGCCAGTTCCAGCGCTGCCAGGTCATCTTGCCGTTTCCAGCCATGGGGTCCGCCATGGGGCCCATGCCGCAGCAGAGCAAAGCCGTGCTGTCCGGAGAGAAGGCCAGGCCGTAGATGCCCCCGCAGTAGTGGTGCGTCTTGGTTGTCCCCCAAGAGGTGAAGTCCGGCGAGGTCCACTGGCTCACCGGCGCCGGTGCGCGGGAAAGCAGGCTCCAGACGCGGACCTCGCCCATCATGTTGGCGGCGGCCAGATGGGTGCCATCGGGTGAGATCGCACAACTGAGCACGGGCGGGGTGTGCTCGAAGGCGGCGACGCACTCGCCTGTGCGGGTGTCGAAAACCTTGACGGTGGGGTCCGCCGCCGGGGCCGGCTCGTACTTCCAGCCGCCGGGAAGGTACTGTCCGGTGGTGGTCGCAAGGAGGGAGCCGTCGGGGGAGAGTGCGACCTGCCAGTTCCAGAACTGGTGGGCCTGGAGGCGGCGCCAGCAGCGCCCGGTTTCGACGTCGTGCCAGAGCAGGAATCCGTCGTAACCGGCCGAAATCAAGGTGCGTCCACCGGGAAGGAGCGCGCAGCCGCTCGCGTAGGAGTGGTGGGAGCCCTCGAAGGTGGAGGTCTTGCCGGAGCCAAGTTCCACCCGGTAGATGCGTCCGTCCACACAGGCCGCAAAGGCGGATGTGGCGTCGGGCGTGATGGCGAGACCGAGGACACCGGTGGGCAGCTTTCGGTCTGCGGCGAGGGTGAGCTTCATGGCTTCAGGCGAGGAGTTCGCGGATAGGGGCGGCCTTGTTTTCTACGCGGTGGAAGGTGGGCATCCCGGGCAGGTCGTATTCGCCGTAAGGGTCGAGTCCCAGGGCGGTGAAGATCGTGGCGAAGAGGTTTTGTTCGGAAAAGGGCTTCCCGAGGACGTCCACGCCGTCGGGGTCTGTAGCGCCGACGACAACCCCGCGTTTGAGCCCGCAACCGGTCATCATCATGCTCCAGGCGTTGGGATAATGATCGCGGCCGCGGGCGGGGTTGAGCCAGGGGGTGCGGCCGAATTCGCCCATGGCGATGACAAGGGTCGAGTCGAGCAGGCCCCGCTGTTCCAGGTCGGTGAGCAGGTGAAAGAGGACGCGGTCCAACTCGGGCACGAGCATCTGGTGGATCTCGTGTTGGAAGACGTGGTTGTCCCAGTTCATGCCGTTGGAGACCATGACAAAGGGGGCGCCCTTCTCCACCAGGTTGCGGGCCATGAGCGAATGCTGTGCAAAGCTTCCGGGGCCGTAGCGGTCCCTGTCTTCTTTGGGAAGCTTGTTGAGGTCAAAAAGGTCGGCGCTTGCGGCGAGGCCGCGCATGCGCTCAAAGGCCGCGTTCTGGCTCCGGGCAACGGAGCCGCCCCGGTCTCGCTCGTACTTTGCCGTGAGGAATTTGCGGAGCAGTTCACGCGCCTCGCGGTCCTGGGCGGGGATGGCCTCCTCCACGGAGTTTTTGAACTGGGTGTATTCGCCCCCGAGCCTCACGGGTGCGTGCTCGGCCCCCAGCCAGCCCGCCCAGTTGCCCGCCTTGAAGGTTTCGAACTCGTTTCCGCCCGGAATCGGATCGAGCAGGATGAAGTTGGGGATCCGGGCGTCCAATTGTCCGAGCGCCTGGGAGAGGGAGGAGCCGAGCGTGGGGCGGGTGAAGCCGGCCCGGTCGGGGTTGCCACGCTGCAGGAGCGAGATGGCCTGAAAATGCTCCGACTGCGCGGTCTTCATGCTGCGCACCACGTTGAGCTTGTCCGCGATGCTGGCGCACCTGGGCATCAGCGAGGAGAAGTGTACGCCCGGGATTTTGGTCGGGATGCTGCCGAAAGGCCCGCTGCTGGGGCGGCCCGGCTTCGGGTCCCAGGTTTCAAACTGGCTGGGCGCGCCGCACAGCCACAGAAGGATGCAGTGCTTCTGCGCCTTCTTGGTTTCGGCGGCAAAAACCGGGTTGTGAAAAAGCCCGCTGAAACTCGCCGCGCTCGCCAGCGCGCCGCCGGTGAGGCCCTTGAGGAAGAGGCGCCGGTGGAGGAGATGTTCGTCGGTGCGGCACTGCCCGGGGGAAAATGTCGAAGAGTCCATTTGCAGGTGGCTAGGGCATGGTGAGAAATTCGGCGCTGGTCAGAAGCGCCCAGAGCAGGTCGCGCACCCCGCCCGCCGGGTCCCCCCGCCGGGTTTCAAGAAAGACCAACAGGCGTGCGGACTCCTCCGCATCGGGCTCGCGGGAGTACACGGCGGCAAAGGCCGCTTTGAGGCGGGCGGAGGTGTCCGGAATTGCAGCAAGCCGCTCCGCTGTGTTTCCGGGGCGGGGTACAAGGAATTCCGCCAGCACCGGGGAGGAGGAGAGGAACTGTGCCTGTTGGAATGAGGCGCTGTATTCCTGAGGCAGCAGGTCCGGAATGGCGGCGACGGCGGCTTTGCGGAGCGCATCGGAGTCTGTGGGAAGGCCGGCGGCCACCCGCCAGGAACGGGCGAGTTGTTCCGCCGAAAGCGGGCGTTCTAGCGCGCCTGCAAACGCTTCCGGCGGGTTGGCGGAGGCTCCCAGTGCGTAGGCGCTGGAAAGCACGATGCCACGGACGAGGCGCCGGGCATCATGGTGGCTGGCTGAAAAATCACGGGCCAGCCAGTCCAGCAGTTCGGGCTGGGCGGG
>CANJYI010000295.1 GCA_947478975.1 Chthoniobacteraceae bacterium | reverse complement strand
TGCGTGAGGAGATGGACGAACGTCGGCCGCTGTCGGCAATCGTGCGGTCCGCGTTCGAGAAGGCGTCCTCTGCGATTTTTGACTCCAACATCACCACGCTGATCACTGCGATCATCCTCTTCTGGAAGGCTTCGGGACCGGTCAAAGGGTTTGCGGTGGCCTTGATCATCGGGATCGTGGCAACGCTGTTTACCGCACTCGTGGCTTCACGGAGCCTGTTTGCCTGGGCAGTGGAGTGGGGCTTCATCAAGCGGGTGAGCATGGGAAAACTGCTGGTCTCCACCAACATCGACTTTTTGGGTTGGAGGAAGGTTTCGATTACGGCTTCCGTGCTCGTGATTGTTTCCTCGGTGGTTTTGTTTGGCGTGCGTGGCGAGAAGAACTTCGGGGTGGATTTCAAGGGCGGTGACCGCGTGGTGCTCGAGGCCACCGAAAAGAAGCCAGAGCTGAAGGAGGTGCGCGCGACAGTGGCCGCGTTGAATCTCGGTGATGTGGCGGTCCAGATTGAGAAGTCTGCGGCCAAGGAGTTTTTCACGATCCGGAGCCCGCACACAGAGAACGCCTCGCAGGGAATCGGCGAGCGGATCGGCGAGGTCCTCAAGACAAAGTTCCCGGACGCAGGTTTCCGGTTGGAGCAGGTGGAGACTGTGGGCGGTTTGGTGGGTGGGGAACTGGCGAGGAACTCCGTTCTGGCCCTGGTCCTAGGCAGTCTCGGGATTCTGGTGTACGTGACGGTTCGATTTGAGTTTTCCTTCGCACTCGGGGCGTTGGTTGCGCTTTTGCACGACGTGGTGATCACTGTTGGTGTCTTTGCACTGCTCGGGAAGGAGTTCTCACTGGTGACGGTGGGGGCTGTTCTGACCATCGCCGGGTATTCGGTGAATGACACCATTGTGGTTTTCGACCGCATCCGTGAGGGGATGCAGACGGGGAGGAAGGGCTCGGTGCAGGACATCATGAACGGAAGCATCAACGAGACCCTTTCCCGGACTATCATCACGGGGGGCGTCACTCTGCTGACGACCATCTCGCTGCTGTTCTTTGGGGGGCCGGTATTGGCTGACTTTGCGCTGGCGATTTTGATCGGGGTCTTGGTGGGAACGTACTCTTCCGTCTTTGTCGCTGCCCCGGTGGTCCTCTGGTGGACGGGTAAAAAGGGCGGGGACGACACGCGTGACAGCAAGGGGACGCAGAGTCTGCCGGGCGGTGCGGCCAGCGCGTAGTGCGTTTGGCTTTCATCCTCCCGGGGGATTGAACCGCCTTCAGGGGGAAGGGTGCGGAAGGGAAGGTGGCGGGCGTTCTTTTTGGAGGGCGTCCCGCTGGGGCAACGGGGTTGGTTTGCGAAGCTAGATCGGGGGCGTTTCGCTTTGTGGAAGGTTTGGCTGGGGCGCTCGCAGAGGCCTGCTGCCGCCCGGTTGAGGTGGTGGGAGTTATTTATACTTTGCGATTCTGTTGTCATTGGAGGCCCTTTGGGTTTCCTTCTGTAAAACGGCTCCTTTCTGGTTCTGTCTTTTACGTTTCGGTGCAGTGCCAAATAGCTTGGCAGACTATTTTTCACCAACCCGCTTGGTCCTTGAAGAATACCCCCCCCAATTCGATGCGCCCATCCCCTCTTCCCGGTCGTCTCTTAGCCTTCGCGCTATTCATCTCCCAGTCGGCTCACGCCGCCCCTTTGGACAGCCCCCTCTCGCCGGAGAACGCGCTGCGCGCGTTTGAGGCCGCGCCCGGCCTCCGGGTGGAGTTGGTGGCGGCGGAACCTCTCACAGCGTCGCCATGCGCCCTCGCCTTCGATAAACGGGGACGGCTCTTTGTGGCAGAAAACCGGGGTTATCCGATCGGCGTCCCCGAGGGAGAGCCGGGTGCGGGTGTCGTTGCCCTGCTTGAAGACACCGATGGCGACGGCCGCATGGACCGTCGCACGGTGTTTGCCGACGGGCTGACCTTTCCCAATGGAGTGCTGCCCTGGAAGGACGGCCTCATAGTGACCTGCGCGCCAGACGTTCTTTTCCTGCGGGACACCAAAGGGACGGGGCGCGCGGATGAGAAGCGCGTCCTTTTGACGGGGTTCGCCACCTCGGGGAGCACGCAGCTCAGGGTGAACTGCCCCACGGTGGGGCCCGATGGCTGGATATATCTTGCCGCCGGTTTGAGTGGGGGCACTTTGAGCTGTCCGGAGCATCCGGAACGCCCGCCATTGAGGATGACCGGCGACGTACGCTTCCACCCGGACACCTTGGAGGTGGAACAGATCGACGGGCGTTCCCAGTACGGGATGGCCTTCGACGAGGCGGGGCGGCGCTTTATCTGCATGAACCGACTGCCGGTCCAGCAGGTTGTTCTTTCCTCCAAGTGGCTCCGACGGAATCCAAAACTGACCTTCAGCGAGACCGTTCAGGATTGCAACCAGCGCTCGGTGCAGTCGCTGCTTGGCGGCGGCGGGGCAGGGGTGCGCCTCTTTCCGATCAGTTCCAACATTACCACGGCTGACTCCCATGCCGGTTCTTTCAGCGCCGCCTGCGGCATTCATATTTGGCGGGGGACCGGGCTTCCGGCGGCCTATGAGGGATGCGCCCTTTCGTGTGATCCGACCGGCAATCTGGTTCATGTCGACAGGTTGGTGGAGCGTGGGGCCGCCTTCTCCGCGGAGCCTTTGCTCGAAAAACAGGAGATGCTGGCCTCTCGGGACGATTGGTTTCGGCCCGTGTTTTTGGCTGCGGGCCCGGACCAGGCGCTTTATGTCGCGGACATGTACCGGAAGGTGATTGAACATCCGGATTATCTTCCGGTCGAGTTGCGCAAGCACACCGACTTTGAGTCCGGCAAGGATCGTGGTAGGATTTGGAGGGTCGTGGCTCAGGAGCGGGGAACGCCGAGCCAGCCCCGGCCCGTTGCGCGGTTCGACCAGCAATGGGCCGATGCTCCTGCGCCCCAGGATGGGGAAGCGTTCAAGGAGTGGCTTCAGGAACGGCTTTCTGCCGCCCGTTCTGAAAACGCGCACACCCGGTTTCTTGCTGCGCTGGCGCTGGGCAACACCACGGCGCCTGAATCAACCCAGGCTCTTGCCTCCATCGCCCTGTTGGACGGTGAAGACCGCTGGACACGCGCGGCGGTTCTGAGCGGGATTGCAGGCCGTGAGGCCCAAATGCTTGAGGCGTTTCTGGCAGGGTTGACGGCGAAACATCCCGCCGGGCCGGGCACCCAGGAGCTGCTCGCTTTTCTTGGGGGATGCCTCCCGGATGCAGCGAGTCTTTTGGCGGCGCTGACGCAGGCGGCGGATCCCCGGCCGGAAGTGGTCCTGCCTTTGCTGCTTGGCCATTTGGAAAAGGGCAGGACCTCCATTGGCTCAGTCTTGGATGCCTTGGGCTCAGGTGCGGCGAAGAGGCAGGAGTCTTCAAAACGGCTTCAGGCACTGCTTCAGAGCCTCCCCGCGGTGGCGACGGACGTTCGACGCTCGAGTGCTGAGCGGTTGCCTGCCCTCCGCCTGCTCGCTTGGATGCCTTGGGCGACTGCGGGCGATGCGCTCGGGGCTCTCGCGATTGGAGAGCCAAATGAGGAGCTTCGGACCGTTGCGGTGAGGGCTTATGCGAGTTTCGAAAAACCCGAGGTGGCGGAAAAATTGCTCGCCCATTGGGCCTCCTATACTCCCAGTCTGCGGGACACCGTTGCCGGCGCATTGCTGACTTCTGGATTCCACGCAACGAGCGTCCTAGGCGCCATTGAGACTGGTAGGCTCCCCGCCAACGCCATCAGCGGTGTGCGCCGCAAACAGATTCTCAAACACAAAGACGCCGGGATTCGGGAGCAAGCCGAGAAGCTGCTCAAGAATGGGGACGCAGGCCGCCAGCAGGTGTTCGAGGACGCAAAGGGTGCGCTCCAACTTGCCGCGCTGCCGGCCCACGGGAAGGAGCTTTTTAAGCAGGCCTGCTCCTCCTGTCATCGGCTGGAACGCGAGGGGTATCCGGTGGGCCCGGACCTGCTCGACATCCGCAACCAGCCCAAGGAGACGATCCTGTTTCACATCCTGGTGCCCGACGCCGAAATCTCCCCGATTTTTACCGCGTATATTGCAGAGACCAAGGATGGGAAGAGTTTCGGGGGGGTTCTGGCAAGCGAGACGCCCGACTCCATCACTTTGCGCGGGCCACTGGCAACGGAGACGAGCCTTTTGCGAAGCGACCTGTCCAAGCTTGAGGCCTTGAGCGGTTCGTTGATGCCAAACGGCTTTGAGAGCGCCCTGAGCAAGCAGGACCTCGCCGACCTCGTCGCGTTCTTAAAGGGCGACAAATAAGCGTTCA
>CANJYI010000294.1 GCA_947478975.1 Chthoniobacteraceae bacterium | reverse complement strand
GTGCGCTGGAAGGTGTCCGGCTTCTATGCCAGCGGGGACTCGAATCCGACTGACGGGGTGGCGCGGGGATTTGATTCGATTTTGGACAACCCGTTTTTCTTCGGCGGGCCCTTCAGTTGGTACGTGCGTGAGGGGATCAACCTGCCCGGGACTGCGGTCAATGTGAAGGAGCGCAACTCTCTGGTGACCGGGCTGCGCAGCAGCAAGACCCAAGGGCAGTCCAACTTTGTGAATCCGGGCGTGCTGATTGTGGGGCTGGGAACGGACCTGGACGTGACCCCGAAGCTCAAGGCTTTCGGGAACCTCAACTACGTGCAGTTCGCCGAGACGGCGCCGGTAAAGTACGCTTTGCAAACCGACAAGGCCCGGGCGGACTTGGGGGTGGACGCCAGCGTCGGAATGAAGTTCCGACCCTTCCTGACAGAGAATGTGATTGTGTCCGCGGGAGTCGGGTTCTTCTTTCCGGGCGGCGGCTACAAGGATTTGTACCGCCAAAACACCACCCGGGTGCCCGGGTTTGATTCGCAGGAGAAGGCCGGGAAGACCGACTCCTACCTGTACAACGCCCTTCTGACTTTGACGTTAAACTACTAATTTTGATGAGCCGTTTCCGTCCGTTTTTTAGTCACAAAGCGCTGAGGCTTGCGCTGCCTCTGTTTGCCTTGCTCATCGGAACCTGGTGCGCGCTGGCGCAGTCTCCTGCGCGCCCTGGTGAAGGGCCCGCCACGGCGGCGCCCTCCGTCGCACCGGAAGCTGCGACGCCAACCGCCCCGGTCGCACCTGCAAAACCGGTGCCATCGGGCAAAGGCCGTGCAGCCTACCGGGCATATGATGCGCCCGTTGGAGCGACTGCAGGTGGTCACGGGCCGGACATTGCCGGAAAGGTGCCGCCCGTCCATGCGGCGCCAAGGCCCCCGAAAAACTGGATCGACCAAAGTCCTGCGGAAGCCAAGCGCAAGAGTGTAGGTTGTATGGAGTGCCACACGCAAACCGACGCGCACACGATGCACGCCTCCCCGGCCGTGGTGCTGGGCTGCACGGACTGTCATGGCGGGGATTCGGCCAAAGGGCTGAGCATCCTGCAGGCGCACGTCCAGCCATTGCATCCCGAGTTTTGGAAGGGTTCCGCCAACCCGCCTAATTCAACGGTGGCGCTCAACCACGAGTCACCGGAGTTCATCCGGTTTATGAACCCAGGGGATCTGCGCGCGGCGAAGGCTGCCTGCGGACTATGTCATGGCGACATCGTTGACCGTGTTTCCAACTCGATGATGAACCACGGGGGGATGCTCTGGAACGCCGCCGCCTACAACAACGGAGCGATCAACATCAAGGACGCGGTGGTGGGGCAGGCCTACGGCGCTGACGGCGTTGCGCTCACGCTCAAGAACCCTTTCGAGCCGACGGCCGAGGAAACCAAGACGCTTGGGATCGTTCCCTCGTTGAGCCCTCTGCCGAGGTTCAACATCACCCAACCGGGGAATATTTTCCGGATCTTTGAAAAGGGCGGCAGCGACCAGCTTCAGCTAGGGGTTCCCACTGCGGACGAGCCTCCCGGCAAGCCGGAGCGGCGCCTTTCCCAGCGTGGACTGGGGACGCTCAACCGGATTGACCCCGTCTTTTTGGGGGCGCACAAGACGCGGCTGCACGATCCCTTGCTGGGTTTTCTTGGGTCGAACGACCGGCCCGGGGACTACCGTTCCAGCGGTTGTAGCGCCTGCCACGTGGTGTATGCAAACGACCGGTCTCCGAGCAACTCCGGTTGGTGGAGCAAGTACGGCAACCAGGGGCTGAGCTTTTCCAAGGATCCGACGATTCCAAAGAACGAGCGGGGCCACCCCATCGTGCACCAGTTCAGCCGCGCGGTGCCCTCGAGCCAGTGTATGAACTGCCACATGCACCAAGGGAACGCCTTCGTGAACCCCTATCTCGGCTACACTTGGTGGGATCAGGAGACAGACGGCGAGTTCATGTATCCCAAGAAGCAGCATGACCCGACGGACGAGGAGTTGGTCAAAGCGACGGTGAAAAACCCTGAAGCCGCGGCGGCCCGCGGTTTGTGGGGCGATCTGGATTTCCTCGAGAAGGTGGCGGAATTGAATCCCAAGCTCAAGCACACCCAGTTTGCCGACTACCACGGACACGGTTGGGTGTTTCGGGCGATCTTCAAGCAGGACCGCAAGGGAAACCGACTGGATCTGGAGGACAAGATTGTCGCGCATTCCGACTTCAAGCGGGCGGTGCATCTGCAGGACATCCACCTGGCAAAGGGGATGCAGTGCGTGGATTGCCACTTCAACGTGGACGTGCACGGGAATGGAAACCTCTACGCAGAGGTGCGCGCCGCCGAGACCATCCAATGCATCGACTGTCACGGAACGGTGTCAGAGCGGCCGCGTAAAATGGTGGACGGACGTATCACCATGCCCACCTCGGGCCCGAGCGGCGACACCACGCCCAAGGACCGCCGCACGATCAAGCCGGTGGATTTGATGACGACCAAGACCTCCTGGCGGCCGCGGTTTGAGTGGGAGGGCGACAAGCTGTTCCAAAACTCCACCATGGCACAGGACATCCGCTGGGAAATTCCCCAGACGGTGGACGTGATTGATCCGGCCTCGCACCGCTACAATGCGAAGGCGCGCTACGCCAAAACCATCGAACGGGACGGGACGACCTGGGGCGCGTCGCCACAGACGGACGCGGCTTCGTGCGACCGGATGGCGCACAGCAACAAGTCTATGGACTGCCAGATCTGTCACACCTCTTGGGTGACCAGTTGTTTTGGCTGTCACCTTCCGATGAAGGCCAACACGCGCGTGGCCGAAAACAAGTACGAAGGGGCAGTGGACCGCAACTTCATCACCTACAATCCACAGGTGGTGCGGGATGACGTGTTCATGCTCGGGCTCGATGGGACGGTGAAGAAGAACCGCCTGGCGGTGATTCGTTCATCGAGTGCGTTGCTTGTGGGCAGCCAAAACAACAACCGGGAATGGGTCTATTCGCAGCAGCAGACCGTGAGCGCCGAGGGCTATAGCGGGCAGGCGTTCAATCCCCACTTTGCACACACCACCAGCGGCAAGGGCACCACTAAGAATTGTGCGGACTGCCACCTTTCCAAGGCGGGCGACAACAACGCGTGGATGACGCAGTTGCTCGGTTTCGGAACCGGCACGGTCAACTTCTTTGGACGGTACGCCTGGGTGGGCGGAGAGAAGGCGTTGCACGGAGTGGTCTGGACGGAGCAGGAAGAGCCGCAAAGCGCCCTGGGCAGCTCGTTTCAGAAGATCGCTTATCCGAGGAACTTCGAGGAACATCTAAAGCGAAACCGCCGTCTCGATGAGGCCTACGAGCACCACGCGCACACGATCAACGATCTGACGCTCCGAGGAGAGTACCTCTACACTGCAAACGGTCCCGGCGGGTTGGAGGTGTTCGACGTGGCCAACATCGACAACAAGGGTTTCAGCGAGCGGATCATCAGCTCGCCCGTCTCCCCCTTTGGCGGTCAGAACACCGTGGTGCGTTCCAAGTTCGCCACATCCGTCGCGCTGCCCAGCACGCTGATGATTGATCCGGAGCGGACCCACCTGCCGCGCAATGAAGAAACGCCGATCCACCCGGCCTACGGCTACGTCTATGTAACCGACCGGGTCGAGGGGCTCATCATCGTGAAGGCCACTAGCTTGCTCGACGGCGATCCGAAGAACAATTTTCTCGTGCGCAGCAAGCTCAAGGATGCGTCCGGGGCCGCCATCGGCGACCACTTCAACCCGGGCGGAGTGTTGTCCGGGGCGGAGTACGCCGTATGTGCGGGGCACCGCCTCTACATCTGCACCAAGCGCGGTCTGGCTGTGGTGGATGTGGACCAACCGGAGCGGCCCATCCTAGTGGGCGAGCTGCCCGTCGGAGCGCTGCGCAATCCGAAGGCCGTTGCCATCCAGTTTCAGTATGCTTTTGTGACCGATGACGACGGGCTAAAGGTCATCAATTTGGAGGACCCAAATAAACCGAAGCTGGTGCCCGGAGCCTTCGTGGCGCTGGGACATGCGCGGAAGTTGTACGTTGCCCGCACCTACGCGTACGTGGCGAACGGACCGGAAGGGCTCGCGATCATCAACATTGAAAAGCCCACAAAGCCCGGACTGCACCGGATGTTCAATGCAGACGGCGCGCTCAACGACACGCACTCCGTGCAGATCGGTTCCATCGCGGCGTCGATGTACGCTTTGATCGCCGACGGCAAAAACGGGCTGCGCGTGCTGCAGATGATCTCGCCTGACACGGTGGACGGCGCCGCTGGAT
>CANJYI010000293.1 GCA_947478975.1 Chthoniobacteraceae bacterium | reverse complement strand
CCGCGCGGCGCGGATAAAAGCGGCATCCCCTTTTGGGGGGACGGCGCCGGACTGCCCCTCTACCGCGCCCTCTCCAAGGCGGGCTGCGCCTCGGTGCCCGCGAACGCCTGGCTTCTTTGGGAAGGCTCACGGCTCACTGCCGCCGGGCTGCGTCCCGTGCTCTCCGGGGTCGCCCTCAGCAACTCCTTTCCGGTCTGCCCGACGGCTGACGGCCAGAAGTTCAGGGCACCAAGCCGGGCGGAACTCGAATGCACTGAAAACGTTGCACGGCTCCGCTCGGAGCTGCTTCAAGCCGCCCAACAAGGCGCCTCGCAGGTGGTTACCCTCGGGAAGTGTGCGGCCAGAACGTTGGCTCCGCTGGCCGCGGAGGCCGGCCTGCAGCTTGTGACGCTCGCCCATCCCAGCGCCCAGGGCCTGCTTTCAGAGGCTCCGAACCGCGGGCGCGGCCTCCGCCTCGCGGACCTCCAGAACGCCTGGATCGACCGTCTGGCGGCCCTCCTTTCCAACCGCTGAAACGCACCTTCAGCGCCACTCGTGCCTGGGGTATTTGCGCTGCATCTCCTGCTTGATTTTGGGGTAGCTCTCCTTCCAAAAGTTCGAAAGGTTCTGCGTCACCTGCAGCGGCCTTTGGTTCGGCGCAAGCACCTCGATCACCAGCGGCACACGGCCGTTGGCGATGCGGATCTCGCCTTCGATCCCGTACAAATCCTGGATCCGTACGGCCACCGTGGGCGCCGCCTTCGCCGCATACCCCACCTTGAACTTGCGCCCGTTGGGCATCCCCACCCGCTCCGGCGCGGCCTGCTCCACAAAGGCGGCCTGACCCGCGGACAGCCAACTCTTGACGACCGGCCACACGGGACGCTCCTTGATTTCACGGTAACTGCTGGCCCCGAAACAGATCTGTTCCACAAGCATGTGCCTGTCCGCGTCCGTCACCGGCGGGATTTCCTGCTCGGGAAACCAGCCCGCCACACAGTTGAGCCTCGCGATCCACTGCTCTACCGAATCGTCCCACGCCTTGAGCGGACAACGCCCCGCCGCCACCTCCACCGCCAGCAGACCCGCGGCGGCGTCCTCGGGCACGCGGTCGGTTTCCTTCGAGCGCAGGAGCAGGTCCCGAAACCGCACCACCTGCTTTGCCAGAACACGCCGCTGCACCGAGTCGAAAAACACGTCAGTGGTTTCCTCAAACCCGCCGGGGAACATCTCGCGCAGCCACTCCTCGCGCACCGCCGTGGCAAGCGTCAACAACACCTGTTTGTCCGCGCCACGCCCGTCGACTTCGCGCACTTCGCACGCCACCAGCAGCGGCGAATCCTGCGCCACGCTTTCCCGCGCCAAAACACCCTTGCGGCCGTGCACCAGGTTGCAACGCAGCGTCCCCGCATCGACCCGCAGCGCCACCTGGTCGGGAAACCCCGCCAGAATGCAACGCTGCACCGCCTCGGGGTCCGCCTCCCGCGAACCCGTGGCCAGCCCCTCCGCCTTCGCGATCTGCAAAAACTGCCGCGCCAAAGCGGACGCCTCCCGCGCCGCGCCCGCGTGGATCCCGGGCCCGCTGCACTGGCCCACATCGAAACGCGCGCCCTCCGCGAACCGTAGCGCCCGCAAAAGCACAAGCAGGTCGGAGCGGTTCTCCTCGTCGGTGAGCTTGTCCCGCTGCTGCTGCGCCGCCGCGTCCGCGCGCCGGAGAATCGGCCGGCCCTGCGTGAGCGCAGCCACGGCGGCCACCTCCTCGACACACCCGTACTTGTCGGCGGCGAGCAGCATCCGCGCGTAACGCGGGTGCACAGGGAACGCGAGCATGCGCCGTCCCACTTCGGTGATTTCGCCGGCCGGCCCAAGCGCGCCGAGTTCCTCCAAAAGTGAGAGCGCCCGCTCCAGCGCCCGCGGTTCGGGACGCTCCAGCCAGCGGAACGCGTTCACATCTTTGACCCCGCTTGCCTTGAGCGTGAGCACCACTTCCGCCAGGTCCAGGCGCCGCACCTCGGGCAGTTCCTGCGCGGGCCGGTCGCCGTGTTCGCGCTCCGTCCACAGTCGCAAACACACCCCCGGCGCGGTGCGGCCCGCGCGGCCAGCGCGCTGGTCGCAGGACGCCCGGCTGATACGCGACAGCAGCAGCGTGTTGATGCCGCGGAACGGATCGAAGCGGGCGATCTTGGCCAGACCCGCGTCGATGACGAGCCGCACGCCGTCGATGGTCAGCGAGGTCTCCGCCACGTTGGTGGACGCGACGACCTTCCGGCGCGGGTGCCGGGCGACCGCTGCATCCTGTTCGGCGGGTGGAAGTTCTCCGTGGAGCGGCAACAGCACGCAGTCCCGCCCCGCGCGCGTGTGCCGCAGCGCCTCGAGCGTCCTGTGGATCTCGTAGCTGCCGGGTAGGAACACCAGCACGTCGCCGTCGGTCTCCGGCGCGAGCCGCTCGAAGGCCTCCGCCACCAGGTCCCACACCGGCCGTTCGCCGGGGGATTTTTCCAGGTAGCGCACCTGGACCGGATGCATCCGGCCGCTGGAAACCAGCAGCTCGCACGGCGCAAGATATTGCTGGAGCGCACCCGTCTCAAGCGTCGCGGACATCACGATGATGAGCAGATCCGGCCGCAGCGTTTCCTGGATTTCCAGCGCCCGCGCGAGCGTGATGTCCCCGTACAGGTGGCGCTCGTGAAACTCGTCAAAACAGATCGCGGTAATTCCGCGCAGGCTCGGATCCGACAGCATCTGGCGGAGCAAAATCCCCTCCGTCACGTACCGGATCCGGGTGTCCACCGAACACACCCGGTCCAGCCGGATTTGGTATCCCACCTCACCACCGGTCTGGCCCCCGCGCTCGCGCGCGACACGGGCCGCCAGCATGCGGGCGGGCAGGCGCCGCGGTTGCAGCACCACCACCTCCCCGTCCCCCAGCAGCCCCCGGTCGAGCAGCATTTGCGGAATCTGCGTGGACTTGCCGGAGCCGGTCGGCGCCTCAAGCACCACGCGCGGGCCGCGAGCCAGTGCTGCCACGAGGGCGTTCTCTAATTCAAAAATGGGGAGGTCTGAGCGGTTCAACGGGGCGGTCTCCTTTCGTGGTGGTGGCTGGCTATTCCCCGGCGTCCACGGCGCGCAGATAATCGGCGGCGACCTCGGGCCAGACTCCGTTGACCCAGGAGTCTGTGGCCAGCTCCAGGGGACTGGCGGGATACAGCCGCGGAAGGATCTCCACGTGCCAGCGGAAGTCCCGGTCGATGGAGCCCCAGTGGTCCAAACGCTGCGTGCGCGTGGGGGCCGTGGTCAGCGACAGCTGGTAGGGCGGATGATCCAGCGCGCCGTTGAGCTTGCGCAAAGCCACCCGAAGCGCGTCGGCGAACTGCACCACCTCGCCGTCGCTGATGGCGTGAAAATCTGCACTCTGCCGCTTTGGGAAAATGGCCAGTTCAAACGGCGCCCGGGACGCATAGGGACAGAACACGCAGAACCCGTGGTTTTCATAAACAATGCGCGTCCCGGAGCGCACCTCCTCCCCGAGAATGTCCTCGAAGATGGAGCGCTTTTTCTGGTCATAAAACGTCCGGGCGGCCGTCATCTTTCGCTTGAGCCGCGCCGGGATCACCGCCAGCGCCACAAGCTGGCTGAGCGAATGCGGCACGAGCGCGCCCGCGCTGCGCCCCACCGATTTGATCACCGAGAAGGTGCGCAGCCGGACGTCGTGCATGAGGTCGATGATCCGCAGTTTCCAGGCGAGCACCACCTCCTCGACCTGCGCCATTTCCAACGCCTCCAGCGCGCGGCTGTCCGGCGTTTCGATCACCACCTCGTGGGCGCCCACGCCGTCCATGTGGTCGTAGAAACCGTCTCCGTGCCGGGTGTGGTCCCCCTCGACGCGCAGCACCGGTGCGCGGTTGGGCACCACGCGCACGCGCCACTCCCCACCCGGCCCGCTGGTCTGGTGGAGGACCTGCGGGGTGTGCCGCTCGAGTCCCGCCAGAAACGGGTTCGCCGCCGTCTGCGCCGCGTACTCCTCCAGCACCGACGCGGCGGCCGGTTGGTGGGCGCGCGCTTCTGAAAACAGAGTCCACTCATCCGTCAAGGGATCCAGGCGCATCTCGTTTTTGTGCATGGGCTGATTCTAACGGCGCCGGCCTCGGGATGCAAAGCCGCGCATGGGCGCGCGGGGGCGGCTTGAAAGGAATGCCCCGTTGGGGCGTATATACGCGGGGACGCGGTTTCCCACGGCGATGCCGTGGGCTGTAAGAGGGGTGCCCCGTTGGGGCGTATGCACGCGGGAACGCGGTTTCCCACGGCGATGCCGTGGGCTGTAAGAGGGGTG
>CANJYI010000292.1 GCA_947478975.1 Chthoniobacteraceae bacterium | reverse complement strand
GTGGACCTGATCGCGCCCCTGGGCCGCGGGCAGCGCGGCTTGGTCGTGGCCCCTCCAAGGACAGGCAAGACCATCCTTCTCAAAGAGATCGCCCATGCAATCCAGGCCACCTCGCCCGAAACCGCCCTCATCCTGCTGCTCGTGGACGAGCGCCCCGAGGAAGTCACCGATTTCAAGCGGGCTCTCAACTGCGAGATCTACTCCTCGACCTTCGACGAACCCGCCCTTCGCCACACGCAGGTGGCCGATATGGTGCTGGAGCGCGCCAAGCGTCTGGTCGAACTTGGCAGGCATGTGGTCATCCTGCTGGATTCCATCACGCGACTCGCCCGTGGGTACAACAACCTCCAACCCGGCAAGGGCCGGATCATGTCCGGCGGAGTGGACTCCAAGGCCTTGGTCAAGCCCAAGAAGTTCTTCGGCGCAGCCCGCAACACCGAGGAGGGCGGCAGCCTTACGATCCTGGCCACCGCCTTGGTGGAGACCCAAAGCCGCATGGACGACCTCATTTTTGAGGAGTTCAAGGGCACCGGAAATATGGAACTGCGTCTGGACCGAGCGCTTTCGGAGAAGCGCATTTTCCCGGCGATCAACATCCCCCAGTCGGGCACACGCCGGGACGAACTGCTCTACCATCCCAAGGAGTTTGAACGCCTCAGCCTCCTGCGCCGGCAGTTAGCCGCGCTTCCTGCTCAAGAAGCCACTGAAATCCTGAATCAAAACCTGCGCAACTTCGGCTCCAATGCCGAACTCCTGCTGCGCGGCATACGCGCATGAACGAAACCCCCACCCCTCCCGAACCCGCCAAGAAAGGCTGGCTTTCCTCCTTTTTTGGCCGCCTGCTGGGCCAACCGGAGGAAGCAGAGCCCATCCCCGAGCGGGCCTCCAACCCAAAACGCCGGGGCTCCAGACACCGCCCCACCCGTTCGGAGGCCCGTGCCGAAATGGCGCCGGAGGACCGTCCGCGTTCCGCCCGCCCGCCCGCGCCGCGCGCCACCCCGAAACGCTCTGCAACCGTCACCCCTTTTCGAATGATCTCAAGCACCCCGGAACTCGAAGATGCGGTGGCAGCATTTGCCGAGCACCCCAGAATCGCACTGGATACGGAGGCGGACAGCTTGCACTGCTACTTTGACAAGCTCTGCCTGCTGCAGATCAGCATTCCGGGCACCAATCTGCTGGTCGACCCGCTCGCGGACATTTCCCTGGACCCCCTCTTCCGTGCCCTCGAAGGCAAAACCGTGGTCATCCACAGCGCGGACTACGACCTTCGCCTGCTCCGTCGAGGCGGATACACGGGCCCGACCGTCCTGTTTGATACCATGATCGGAGCCCGGCTTTGCGGCGCCACCGAGTTCGGGCTCGCTTCCCTACTGCACCAGCACTTCGGGGTGACCCTTGCCAAGGCCTCGCAAAAGGCCAACTGGGCGCGGCGGCCCTTGCCTCCCGAGATGCTCGAGTACGCCGTCAACGACACGGTCAATCTTCTCACCCTCGCCCAGATCCAAGAGGAACGCCTCCACGAACTGGGCCGCTGGGAGTGGTTCGAACAGATGTGCGAGAAACAGATCCGCTCCTCCTCCTTCACCCGCGAGCGGGATCCCGACACCCTCTGGCGCATCTCCGGATACGCCGACCTGAGCCCCCGCGGCACCGCCGTCCTGCGGGCGCTTTGGACTTGGCGCGATCAGGAAGCGCAGTCGGTGGACAAGCCCGCCTTCCACATCCTTGGCAACGACTTGCTGTTGGACGTTTGCAACCGTTTTGACAAGGGCCAGCAGGTCGATCCTCGCCACTTGCGCGGCAGCCGCTGGAACCGCCTGTTGGAGACGGCGGAAGCAGCCCTGCAACTCCCGGAGCAGGAATGGCCAGCTCCGATCCGCAAGCCCCGCCTACGCACCACCCAGGAACAAGAATCGCGCTTCAAGGAACTGCGCAACCAGCGGGACGCAGCCGCGGAAAGTCTGGAACTGGATCCGACGCTCATCGCTCCCAAGGGAACCCTCGAGCAGCTTTCGCGCAAGGAGCCGCAGGCCTTCGAAGCCCTGCTTCCCTGGCAGCGCGAATGCTTGGGGATCAGCGCAACGCCTTAGGCGTGCGCAACGCCTTAGGCGTCCACCAGCGGCCCTAGCGGACGGCAAGGAGGTCCTCGACGCAGGCGTGGACGTCCTGTGCGCGCATCAGGGTCTCACCGACCAGAATGGCGTTGCAGCCGGAATCGAAAGCCCGCTGGCAGTCCCCTCGTGTCTTGATTCCGCTTTCGCACACCAGAATCACTCCCTCGGGCACCTCTTCGCTGAGGCGCTCAGTGGTGGCCAGATCTACCTCGAAGGTGGTCAGATTCCGGTTATTGATCCCGATCAGCGTGGCGCCCAGATCCAACGCCCGGTCCAGCTCCTCGGCGTCGTGGACCTCCACGAGCACCTCGAGCTGAAGCCGGAGGGCCTCCTCGTACAGCGCCTCCAACCGGGCCTGCTCCAGCGCGGCCACAATCAGGAGCACCGCATCGGCACCGGCCACCGAAGCCTCGGCAAGTTGGACCTCGTGAATGATGAAATCTTTGCGAAGCACGGGGAGCATGACCTCGGCGCGGATCCGGCTCAGAAAGGCCAGCTCCCCTTGAAAAAACTCCCGGTCGGTCAGCACCGAAAGCGCATGGGCACCGGCGGATTCGTAGGCCCGCGCAATCGCCACTGGATCGAAGGCCTCGGCGATGACCCCCGCAGAGGGACTGGCCTTTTTGACTTCGGCAATGAGTCCAAGCGCCTCGGGACCGAGGTCCAGCGCACCGGCAAAGGAACGGAAATCGTTGCGTTCCAGAGCCGCAGCCCGCAGGTGAGCCGCACGAGGCAGAACCCGGGCGATTTCCTGCTCCTTGACCGCGAGAATTTGTTGGAGGCGGTTTGCTGCCATAGCCCGCCAGTTAAACTGGATTTGGAGCCCGTGTGCAAGCGAGCCGCGCTTTGCCCTTTGCCACAGGGCGCCCTCCCAGTGCAGAATCCGCCCCCATGCCTGAGTCACCCATTCCCCCAAGCACGCCGCACTACAAGCGGGTCGTCCTCAAAATCAGCGGTGAAGCCTTGAAGGAGGCCGGCAGCATGGAGTCCATCTCCCCCCATATTGTCGCACAAGTCGCACAGCAAATTAAGGATGTACACAGTCTTGGAGTGGAGATTGCGATCGTCATCGGCGGCGGCAACATCTGGCGCGGCCTTTCGGCCAGCCACCGCGGCATGGAGCGCACCACCGCGGACTACATGGGCATGCTGGCCACCGTCATCAACGGGATGGCCCTCCAATCCTCGCTCGAGGCCATCGGCGTCCCCACCCGGGTGCAAACCGCCATCCCGATCCAGAGCGTGGCGGAGCCCTTCATCCGCCGCCGCGCCATGCGCCACATGGAGGTCGGACGCGTCGTGATCTTTGTGGCGGGCACAGGCAACCCCTTCTTTTCCACCGACACCGCCGCCGCCCTGCGGGCCAGCGAAATCGGCGCCGAGGCCATCCTCAAGGCCACGAAGGTCGACGGCATCTACACGGCCGACCCGAAAAAAGACCCCACCGCGACAAAGTACGAGCGTATCAGTTACAGCCAGGCCTTGGCGCAACGCCTCGAAGTGATGGACTCCACCGCCTTCACCCTGTGCATGGACAACCGGGTGCCGATTCTTGTGTTCGACCTCATGACACCCAATAATATCCGCAACGCCATCCTTGGCCACCGGATCGGCACCCTGGTCACCTCGGACTAAGCCGGACAGGCCCGCTGTTTTTCACAATTTCTTTAGCACTTATGGACCCAGACGAAATCATCCTCGAAACAGAGTCGGCCATGGAAAAGGCCTTCGAATACCTCACCCACGAGTTCGCTTCCGTGCGTACCGGGAAGGCCTCGCCAGCGCTGGTCGAGAACATCGATGTGGAGGCCTACGGCTCCGCTATGAAGCTCAAGCAGCTCGCACTCATCTCCACCCCGGAGCCCCGCCTCATCGTGATCCAACCCTTTGACGCCAGCACCACCAAGGACGTGGAGCGCGCAATCAAGGAGTCCAAACTCGGTATCAACCCGATCAGCGACGGAAAGCTCATCCGCCTGCCCATCCCCCCCTTGACCGAAGAGCGCAGGCGAGACCTGGTCAAGGCGACCAAGCAGATGTCTGAGGAGTCCCGCATCCGCGTCCGCTCCGCCCGCAGGGAAGGCATCGAAGGCATCCGCAAGCTGGGCAAGGATGGCGGCCTGGCGGAAGACACCGTGGAAAGCTGCGAGAAGGAAATTCAGAAAATGACGGACGCCTTCGTCAAAAAGATCGAC